>CAZVHO010000028.1:0-47722 GCA_964627515.1 uncultured Thermodesulfobacteriota bacterium
AAAGAGACCCGATATCGAAAATATCCTCCTTGGGAAAAAATTTTAAACCGTGAGGATTCATAAATGTCTTGGTTCGGAGGGTTTTTGCATCTTTGCAGATAGAGATAAACTTGAAGGAGTAGCCTCTGTATCTGGAAAGGTCCTTTTTAAGGGCTGATTCAATCTTCTGCTTGCTTGCTGTGGCAGAAACCTGGGCAACGATACTATGTGTTATGTCTACTAAATCAATGCCAGGCGTATTTTGCTGCACCGTATTTATATTTTTTAGTTCCCAATCAAAGAGTAGATTAATGAAATACTGGTAAAAATCCTCCGAATGCAAATTTAGGTCCAGAAGATTCAACCCCCCGCGAGTCTCTATGCGGGTAGCAAGCATGCTGAGCTTAAGTTCGATGAAGTCGAAATAGTCTTGACGATTCATACCTTCTTTTCACTTTTTATTAACTCTTCTTTTTATGATATTACCTTCTTCGCCATTTTTTTGTTAAAATAAAAACCCCACCTCTTCTTTAAGAAATGGGGTCTATTATCTTTCCATCGACACTCCCTCAATTAAAGGTTGCCAGGTTGCCAACAAGAAAACTTAATTAATTTGCTTAGGATTTCCTACCTCTTAACCGGCAAGAAGTCAATAAATTTAAAGACCTTTTCTATTGATTGGGATATCCGATTAAGCCCGGATACAAGTGGGTACAAAAATGACCCTGGTGTCATGTCCTAAATGTAGTGACTGGAGGGGTCAAGCTGGAAAAGGATTCCCGAGGGATCTGAATGTTTTGCTCTTGCGGTTACCGGTGGAAGCCGGGATTCTTTCAATGGCAGCGAGATATGGTTGGTAGCAGTTTGGCAACCTCTTTTTAATCATAAGTTATTAAAAATATTGGTGGTCCCAACGGGGTTCGAACCCGTGTTACCGGCGTGAGAGGCCGGTGTCCTAGGCCACTAGACGATGGGACCATAAAAAGAAAGAATTCAGAATCCAGGAGTCAGAATTCATAAAAAAATCTTCTGAAAAGATTGCTTTAAAATCAGACAGGCTTAACAGGAGTTATCTATTTTTTACCCAGGCTCCGGATGACGCTGCGGAACCTTGATCCGTTACAAACCTGCTCCATCGGGTTGCAAAAAATGGCTGGGGGACAGGGATTCGAACCCCGATAGGTAGATCCAGAGTCTACAGTCTTGCCGTTAGACGATCCCCCAGTCGGAAAAAACGTTCGGCGTGAAGCGTTCGGCGTTCGTCGATATCTGAATTTCGTGTTTTGCAGACATCGCCGAAAACTTTAATACGATAAAATATGGTTTAAAAAAAATCAAGAAATTTGTAACCCTTTTATAAAATTGATGGCCTGGTTCAGCCGTTTCAAGGTCCTTTCCGGGCCCATGGCCTCCATAACCTCAAAAAGTCCCGGACTGGCTGTCTTGCCGGTCAGGGCCAGACGGATGGGCGGGGCTATTTGTTTCATGGTGACCCCGGTTTCAGCGATTACCTGGCTAAAGGCGGCTTCCAGGGCGGCCGGGGTCCATTCAGAAAGGGCCGACAAACGGCTGGTTAAGGTCTCCAATAGGGGAAGGCCTCCAGGAGAAAAGAATTTTTTAACCGCTTCGGGCTGATAGGTCATCTCCTCCTGAAGATAAAATTCGGCCGCTTCAGCCATCTCCACCAGGGTTTTGGACCGCTTTTTTAAAGTAGCGGCGCATCGGGCCAAATAGTCCAAATCCGGCCCCAGGAATCCTCTTTTTTCGATAAAAGGGACCAGCAAGGTTGCCAGCTCCCGGTCATTAGATTCTTTGATATAATGGCTGTTGAGCCAAAGAAGTTTTTCCTGGTTGAAGACACCGGCCGATTTTCCCACCTGGTCGATGGAAAATTTGGCGATCATCTCTTCCCGGCTGAAGATTTCCTCATCGCCGTGGGCCCATCCCAATCGAACCAGATAGTTGATTAATGCCTGGGGTAAATAACCCATGTCTTTATAGGCCAGAACCGAGGTAGCCCCATGCCGTTTACTGAGACGGGTCTTGTCCGGCCCCAGGATCATGGGGACATGGGCAAAGAAGGGTAGGGGCCGGCCCAGGGCCTGATAGATCTGGATCTGCCGGGGGGTATTGTTGATATGATCGTCTCCCCGGATGATGTGGGTGATCTCCATGGTGATATCGTCAACGACCACCGCCAGATGGTAAGTGGGCGTGCCGTCGCCCCGGGCCAGAATGAGATCGTCCAATTCTTCGTTGGGAAAGACTATGGGGCCCCGGATCAGGTCATTAAAAGAGGTGGTCCCGGTCCGTGGGTTCTTCAGGCGGACGACGGTTTGGGGCCCAGGGCCTAAACCCTTTCCCCGGCAAGTCCCGTCATATTTGGGTTTCCGGCCTTCGGCCCTGGCGGTTTCCCTTTTATTTTCTAATAGTTCCGGGGAACAATCACAGTAATAGGCCTTGCCTTGGGCCAGGAGTTCCGAAATAAATTGACGATAGATCTCAGTCCGGTTAGACTGGAAATAAGGCCCTTCATCCCAATTAAGGCCCAACCATTCCAGACCTTCCAGAATGGCCCGGGTGGCTTCATCGGTAGAGCGGGCCTGATCCGTGTCTTCAATCCGGAGGATAAAGACCCCGCCCTGCTTCCGGGCAAAAAGCCAATTAAAAAGGGCGGTTCTGGCCCCGCCGATATGAAGATACCCGGTTGGACTGGGTGGAAAGCGTGTTCGTATTTTAACCATGACCGGTTATCTATCATACTTTTTCTCCAAAGGCAACACCCAGGCGAATTTACTTGACAAAAATAATATTTTTACTATAGTTAACAGTTTATTTTGTCAATGGTAAGGAACCCTTACCATTATTCTTTGGAAAAATGAAACAGATTAAAGTAGATAGCATTCCGGCTGAGGGGCTTTGGGTTGATTTCCTTTTAGAACCGGCCTGGTTAAAGGAAATATCCGAAGAAAGACCTCTCGGGTTTGTCCCCTCCGGACCTTTGGAATGCCAGGGGGCATTAACCAGGACCGGACAGGGTATTTTGTTTCGAGGAACGATCAGGGGAAAAATTCGGTTTGAATGCAGCCGGTGTCTGGAACTTTTCCTGAGGACCTTGGATGAACCGGTAGGGGCGGAATGGCGTTTGCTTTCGGCCCCTTTAAAACCATCGGAAAAAGAGGGGATCTTTCAAATAGAAGACCTTGAAACCGGCCTGATCAAAGAGGGGGTTTTGGACCTGCAGGAAAGGATTTTGGAAGAGGTGATCTTGACCATTCCCATACAGCCTCTGTGCCGGGAAACTTGCCTTGGTCTCTGCCCGATTTGCGGGGAGAACAAAAATATCAATCCCTGCAATTGCAAATCCAAAGAGGGGGACAGCCCTTTTTCGGCCTTGAAAAACTTGAAAATATGAAATGTCCGAATGGAACAGCCCATTAAAGATATGCGATATGTTGGGATCCATCGGTTTTAATTGGAGGAAAATACAATGGCTTTACCTAAGAGAAGACATTCCCGTGCCCGTAAGGGAAAACGAAGGGCCCACGATGCCCTGACAGCTCCTTCGTTGTCCCGGTGTCCTCAATGTCATGAACCTAAGCTACCCCATTTCGCTTGTCCTTCCTGCGGGACCTATCGGGGTCGCCAGGTCACGATCCTTGAGGAAGAAAAATCCTAACAGCCTATTTTACAGAACTGAGTTGCGGATAGGACGATTTGGAACCCATTAAGATAGCCGTTGATGCTATGGGTGGAGACCAGGCCCCTGCTGTGGTGGTTAAAGGGGCGGTCCTGGCCACCAAGGAATTGAGGATACCCTTGACCTTGGTTGGAAACCAGGATCTTATTGCCAGGGAACTGGCCGGATTGACCTATAATCCGGATCTGATTACCATCCATCACTGCACAGAAGTGGCCGGGATGGGCGAATCCCCTATAGATGTCATTCGAAGAAAAAAAGATGCTTCCATTCGGGTGGCCTTGGACCTGGTCAAAAACGGACAGGCTCAGGGTGTGGTAAGCGCCGGGAATTCAGGGGCGACCATGGCCCTGGGAGTGGTCATACTGGGAAAGCTGCCCGGAGTGGAGCGGCCGGCCTTAGGCGCTATTCTTCCTTCCCATAACACCCCGACTTTATTGATCGATGTGGGGGCCAATGTGGATTGTAACGCCAATCAACTGGTTCAATTTGCCATTATGGCGGTTCCTCTGGCCAAATATATTCTGAAACGTCCGAATCCAAGAGTGGGTATCTTAAGCATCGGAGAAGAAGAATCCAAAGGAAATGAACTGGTTCGCCAAACTGCGGAAATTTTAAAAAAAACCCCTTTGAATTTCATCGGCAATGTGGAAGGCCGAGATATTTTTAGCGGTAAGGTGGATGTTGTGGTCTGTGATGGATTTGTCGGCAATATCTGCCTCAAGTTAAGCGAAGGGCTGGTCGAAACAATGGGAACTATGTTAAAAGAGGAAATCCGGTCAGGTCTGGGTTCCAAAATGGGATTTCTCTTGCTGAAACCGGCCTTCGAGCGATTTTCAAAAAAGCTGGACTATGCCGAAATCGGCGGGGTTCCTCTTTTGGGTGTTAATGGCGTGGTGGTGATCAGCCACGGGGCCTCCAACCCGCGGGCTATCATGAACGCTATCCGAGTGGCAGCACAGACCGTTCAAAACCGGATCAATGAACATGTCCTGGAAGGTCTGCAGCTTTACGAATCCTATTATCGTAAATTAAAACCCCATAAGTTTTGGGATACCCTTAAGAGGAAGATAGGTACGTAACCCCTTTTAAGCTCAAAGCTCAAGGCATAACCAGAACAACATTAGCTCAAAGCTCAAGGCTGAAAGCTCAAAGTAAAAACAAAAAGCTAAACAAAGATATTTGAGATTGAATCAGAATTGCCATGTTAGAATCTAAATAGGGAAAGGGTTGGATATGGATTATTTTCTTACCGAAGAACAGCAGATGATCAAGGAGATAGCTCGAAAGATTGCCGAGGAGAAAATCAAGCCGGTCCGGGCCGAATTGGATGAAAAAGAAGTTTTTCCCCGGGATTTGTTAAAGGTGATCGCTCAATCCGACCTCTTTGGAGTCTGTATCCCCCAGGAGTATGGCGGGTTTGGAGGAGGCTCTTTTGAAAACTGCCTGGCGGTGGAAGAATTAAGCCGGGGATGTTTGGGGGTTTGCACCAGTTTCGCGGCCAGTGGGTTGGGGGCCTATCCGATTCTTCTTTATGGGAGTGAAGAACAGAAAAAAAAATATCTCCCGGAGATCGCCAGCGGACGGAAGCTGGCGGCCTTTGCCCTGACCGAATCAACAGCCGGCAGCGATGCCGGCGGGATCATGACTACGGCCGAATTGAAAGGTGACGAATATATCCTCAATGGGACTAAGCAGTGGATTACCAATGCTGGTGAAGCGGACATTTATTCAGTAATCGTCATCACCGATCGCAGTAAAGGACCCCGTGGGGCCAGCGCCTTTATTGTGGAAAAAGGGGATCCGGGTTTCGGCTTCGGAAAAAAGGAAAGTAAGATGGGGATCCGGGCCTCGACCACAGGAGAGCTTATTTTTAATCAATGCCGTATTCCCAAAGATCGAATCATTGCCCGGGAAGGGATGGGATTTATTGTGGCTATGAAGACCTTTGATATGTCCCGTCCGGGAGTAGGTGCCCAGGGAGTGGGGCTGGCCCAGGGGGCATTGGAAGAGGCCATCCGGTTCGCCAGGACCCGGATGCAGTTCGGAAAACCGATTATCGCCTTTCAGGCCGTCCAACACATGCTGGCCGATATGGCCACCTTTACCGAAGCGGCCCGGGCACTGGTCTATTCCACGGCCCGATTTGTGGACAGCGGGGCCAAGGATGTCTCCAAGGCCTCGGCCATGGCCAAGGTCTTTGCCAGTGATGTGGCCATGAAGGTCACCACCGATGCGGTTCAGGTCTTCGGGGGTACCGGATATATGAGGGATTACCCGGTTGAAAAAATGATGCGCGATGCCAAGATCCTCCAGATCTATGAGGGCACCAATCAGGTTCAAAGGAACATTATCGGTCAGGAACTCAATAAAGAAGGGGGCCGGAAGAAATAATTTCAGATTTCAGAATTCGGATTTCAGAATTCGGAGTGAGGCATGCATACTTAAGGAAGTACCAAAACTCCGCAATCCGCAATTCGAAATCCGAAATTGATGATGGTTGTGAGTTCGGAGTTCGGAGTTAAAAGACTCCCAAATTCCGCAATCCGCAATCCGAAATCCGAAATCAAAAATTATGCATATCATCGTTTGTATAAAACAGGTTCCTGACACCAAGCAGGTCCGGCTGGATGAAAAGACCCACACCTTGATTCGAGAAGGGGTGGAAAGCATCATCAATCCTTATGATATGTATGCCCTGGAAGCAGGGCTGCGCCTGAAAGATCAATTCGGCGGGAAGGTTACGGTCTGTTCCATGGGCCCCCCCCAGGCCGAATCCTCTTTACGGGAAGCTATCTCTTACGGGGCCGACGAGGCGGTTTTGCTTTCCGACCGGGCCTTTGCCGGGGCCGATACCTGGGCTACTTCCTATACCCTGGCCAAAGGGATTGAAAAGATCGGTCCCTTTGATTTGATCCTATGTGGAAAGCAGGCCGTGGACGGTGACACAGCCCAGGTAGGACCGGGCATTGCCGAACGGCTGTCCCTGCCCTATGTAACCTGGGTGCGGAAGATTGAAGAGATCCAGGACGGGCGGATAATCGTCCAGCGGTTGATGGACGATGGCTATGACCGGCTGGAGCTGCCCTTACCGGCTCTGCTTACTGTGGTCAAGGAAATTAACGAACCCCGGGTACCTTCTTTAAAAGGAAAAATGCGGGCCAAAACCCAGAAGATCGCGGTTTATGGTGTAAAAGATTTAGAGGCGGATCCGGAAAGGGTGGGTTTGCAGGGATCAGCTACCCAGGTGGTTCGGGTTTTTCCTCCGCCCAGGCTCAAAGAAAGGGAGTGGATCCAGGGAACGGCCAGGGAGCAGACCGGGGTATTGTTGGAAAAGTTAAGCCAGGCCAAATTGATTGTGGGAAATTGATACTGGTTACTGGATGCTGGATACTGGATAAAGGCCCAAAAATACCGGATAATCCAGCAGACTGACACAAAGGTTTTATCCGGCATCCGGTATCGTTTCAACCAAGTGACGGACTTCGAGTTTCAGGAAAGTTAGAAAAATTCTCAGAGTGATTTACAGATCGTATGAGCTTACAAACCCGGATTGATTTAGAGAAATGTATCGGCTGTGAGGTTTGCCTCTCGGCCTGCCCTTTCAATGCCCTGGAGATGAGGGAGGGAAAGGCCTATGTCAACGACCAGTGTACCTTATGCGGGGCCTGTGTCGAGGAGTGCCCGGAAGGGGCCATTTTCGTTCCTTCCCTGGAAGAAGGCCAAAGTTCGGGAGAATACAGCGGGGTTATGATATATGCCGAACAGCGGCTTGGGAAAGTGGCTGAGGTGGCCTATGAATTGCTGCACAAGGGGCGGGAGTTGGCCGATATCCTGAAAGTGCCCCTTTCAGCGGCCCTGATCGGGAAGGATCTTTCCGCTCCGTCCCGAAGTCTGGTCGAATCCGGAGCGGATCAGGTGTATGTGGTCGATCATCCTTCTTTGGAAGGGTTTACCGATGAACTCTACGGAGAGGTCCTGACCCGGATCATCCGGATCTATCGCCCGGAGATCCTTCTGGCTGGCGCCACTTCCATCGGCCGTTCTTTTATCCCCAAGGTGGCCACCCAGATCGGGACCGGTCTGACGGCCGATTGTACGGAATTATCCATCGATCCCGAAAAACGGCTCTTGCTTCAAACCCGTCCGGCTTTCGGCGGGAACATTATGGCCACGATTATCTGTCCTCAGAAGAGGCCCCAGATGGCCACGGTAAGATCAAAAGTCATGAAGAAGGGCCATTCGCAACCCGGACGTTCCGGAGAGATTATCCCGGTGGATTTGGATTGGTCTCAGATCAATTGTAAAACCAAATTGTTGGAGATCGTAGAAGAAATTTCTGAGAAAGTTCGATTGGCTGAAGCCGATGTGATTGTCTCCGGAGGGAGGGGCCTGCAGGAAGAAAAGCATTTTGCCCTGATCAGGGAGTTGGCCGAATTGCTCAATGCTGCGGTCGGTGCTTCACGGGGGGCTGTAGATTCCGGTTGGATTTCCTATGCCCACCAAGTGGGGCAGACCGGGAAGACCGTGGCCCCGAAACTGTATATCGCCATCGGGATCTCCGGGGCGGTCCAACATCTGGTCGGGATGCAGTCCTCGGACACCATTGTGGCCATCAATACCGATCCCCATGCCCCTATCTTTGATGTGGCCTCTTATGGTATTGTGGGCGATCTTTTCGAGGTCGTCCCGGAAATGATCAGGCAGTTGAAAGAGAGGATGTGCAATAATTGATAATGCCGTTACTGGATACTGGTTACTGGATACTGGATCAAATCGAACTCACGGTCGAAGGTCTGCTGTTATCCGGTATCCAGCACCAAGCATCCAGTATCTTTAAAAAAAGGAACCCATTATGAGTGAAGACCAACGCGTTATTTTAATCACCGGTGCCTCGCGGGGCATCGGGCGGGCTATTGCCCTGCATTTGGCTGGACCGGGTGTGGTGTTGCTTTTGAACCATTATGATCCCGATCCGGCCATGGCCGAACAGACCCTGAGAGAGGTGGAGGAAAAAGGGGCCAGGGGAACGATCTGTTATTTCAGTGTGGCCGACTTCCAGGAAGTGCAATCGCAAACCGATGGACTGCTTAAGGAATGGGGCCGTATAGACGTTTTGATCAATAACGCCGGGATTACCCGGGATACCCTGCTGATGCGGATGAAAGAGGAAGATTGGGACCGGGTGATAGCCATCAACCTGAAGGGTGTTTTTAATTGTACCCAGGCGGTGATCCGGTCCATGATCAAAAATAAATCGGGGAAAATTGTCAGTGTCGCTTCAGTAGTCGGCGCAACCGGCAATGCCGGGCAGGCCAATTATGCCGCTTCCAAGGCCGGGGTCATGGGCTTTACCAAATCGGTGGCCAAAGAAGTGGCCGCCCGGGGCATCCAGGTCAATGCCATCGCCCCGGGATTTATCGATACGGAAATGACCGCCGTCCTTTCGGAACAGGTGCGCCAGGATTTTTTGAAGACCATCCCCATGGGACGGAGCGGACAACCCGAAGAGGTGGCCGAACTGGTGGCCTTTTTGGTTTCCCGGGCCTCCGATTATATTACCGGCCAGGTAATCCATATCAACGGCGGGATGTATATGTGAGAGAAAAAAGGATTCAAGGATTCAGGGAGCCAAGGGTTCAAGGGAAAGGCTGACTAAACTCGAAAAAAACCACTCGAACCCTCGAATCCTGTCCCGCCTTTAGCGGGATTGAACCCTGCTGTTTGAATTTACTGGACAGATTGCTTTTTGCAGTTTATTTATGGTTGCCTGGAGGCAACGGACAGGGACGAAAGATAGCAATGAAGACCAAAAGGCTGACAGCCCAAGGCTGACAGCAGATTTTTTCTAAGGAAGAGGAAATTAGGAAAGGAGGGTAATAACCCATGAGTATTGAAGAAAGAGTAAAGGCCATTATTTGCGAGCAGTTGAGTGTGGCTGCGGAGGATGTGGTTGCTCAGGCATCTTTTGTGGATGACCTCGGAGCGGATTCCTTGGATCTGGTGGAGATGATTATGGCCATGGAGGAGGCCTTTAATATTTCTATAGCCGATGAGGATGCCGAAAAGATCAAAACCGTCCAGGATGCTATTGATTATGTTAAAGCCCACACCCAATAACAAGGGTTGATTCCTTCTCAATGGGAGGTGAGGTTTTGAAAAAAAGAGTCGTTATTACCGGCCTGGGTCTGGTCACCCCCCTCGGAGTCGGGGTTAAGGAAACCTGGGAAAATCTTTGCCAGGGCAAATCGGGGATCGGCCCGATCACCCGCTTCGATGCCGGCAAATTCCGTACCCGCATCGCCGGGGAAGTCAAGGGCTTTAAGGCCGAAGAGTTTATGCCCCAGAAATTGATCAAGCGGCTGGATGTCTTTGTTCATTACGCCCTGGGTGCGGCCAGGATGGCCATGGAACAATCGGGCCTGAAAATTACCCCGGACCTGGCCCCTTGGGTCGGGGTAGTGACCGGCTGCGGCCTGGGTGGGCTCAGGACTATCGAAGATACCCATACTGTTTTGCTTTCCCGTGGTCCGGACCGGATCAGCCCATTTTTTATCCCCATGTTGATCGCCAATATGGCCCCGGGCCAGATCGCCATCGAATATGGGGCCAAGGGCCCTAATCTGTCGGTCGAGACGGCCTGTGCGGCCGGCAACCATGCCATAGGCGAATCCTTTAAACTGATTCAAAGAGGGGCGGCCAAGGCTATGATCTGCGGCGGGGTTGAAGCCGTAGTCACCCCTTTGGCCGTGGGTGGATTTAATGCCATGCGGGCCCTTTCCACCCGTAATGAGGAGCCGGAAAAGGCCTCCCGCCCCTTTGATAAGGACCGGGACGGATTTGTTGTAGCCGAAGGAAGCGGTATCATGATCCTGGAGGATTTGGAGTTTGCCCTGGAACGGGGAGCAAAGATCCTGGGTGAAATCGTCGGCTATGGATTGACCGGGGATGCCTATCACATGACGGCCCCGGCGCCGGACGGGGATGGGGCCATCCGCTGCATGCAGATGGCCCTGGATGATGCCGGGTTGAAACCCGGGGAGATTGACTATATCAACGCCCATGGAACCTCGACGGATTTAAACGATGCAGCCGAGACCTTGGCGATTAAGACCGTCTTTAAAGAGCACAGCTATAAATTAGCCGTCAGTTCCACCAAGTCCATGACCGGACATTTGCTGGGTGGTGCCGGAGGGGTGGAATCGGTTTTTTCGGTCCTGACCATCCAGGAAGGCCTTATCCCGCCGACGATGAATTTAGATACGCCGGATCCCCACTGCGACCTGGATTATGTGCCCAATCAATCACGAAAGGCCGTGGTCCATACGGCCATGACGAATTCTTTCGGCTTTGGAGGGACCAACGCTGTTTTGGTCTTTAAAAAATATGCCTAACTCAAGGAAAAAGATAGATCTGATGATCGGCGTCGATCATGCCGGATTCGAGTTAAAAGAAGAACTCCTGAAGGTTCTTTCGGTCAAAGGTTTACGATGGGAAGATGCCGGGACCTTTGATAATGAATCGGTGGACTATCCGGATTTTGCCTTTAAGGTGGCCCTGGCCGTTTCTTCCGGCCGGGCGGCTTTAGGCCTCTTGATCTGCGGAACAGGGATCGGTATGTCCATAGCGGCTAACCGGGTGGCCGGGGTGCGGGCCGCTCTTTGCAATGATCTTTTTACGGCCCGGATGGCCAGGGCCCATAACAACGCCAATATTCTGACTATGGGCAGTCGGGTAGTGGGACCGGGTTTGGCCCAGGCTATTTTGCAGACCTTCCTGGAAACCCCTTTTGAAAAAGGAAGGCATTTGAGAAGGATTAAAAAACTGGAAGGGGGCTGCTCGTGATCAAGGGAATCGGAAAAGGCGAGGCCTCTCTTCGGGCTGTGGATCCGGAAGTTGCCCGGGCCCTGCAAGGGGAACTTAAACGGCAAACTGAAAAGTTGGAACTCATTGCCTCGGAGAATTTTGTCAGCCGGGCAGTTTTGGAAGCCCAGGCCAGCGTCTTGACCAACAAATACGCCGAGGGATATCCGGAAAAACGATATTATGGCGGATGTCAATACGCCGATCAGGTAGAAACCCTGGCCATAGAACGGGCCCGCCGGATCTTTAAAGCCGATTTTGTCAATGTTCAGCCCCATTCCGGATCTCAGGCTAATATGGCTGTTTTGTTTGCGGCCCTTCAACTCGGACAGGGGATTCTCAGTATGGATCTGGTCCATGGCGGTCATCTGACCCATGGCAGTCCGGCCAGTTTTTCCGGAAGATTCTATAAGATTTATTCCTATGGAGTGGATCGGGAAACCCAGCGGATCAACTACCAGCAGGTGGCTGACCTGGCCCGGCAGTACCGACCCCGACTAATTATCGCCGGCGCCAGTGCTTATACCAGAATCATTGATTTTGAGGCCTTTTCAAGAATCGCCAAAGAAGTCGGGGCCTATCTGATGGTAGATATGGCCCACATTGCCGGATTGGTAGCCGCAAATCTACATCCGTCACCGGTTCCCCATGCTGATTTTATTACCTCCACTACCCATAAAACCTTAAGAGGACCTCGAGGCGGTTTGATCCTGGCCAAAGCCGAATACAGTAAGATGCTGAACAATCAGATTTTTCCCGGAATCCAGGGCGGGCCCATGATGCATACTATCGCGGCCAAGGCCGTAGCCTTTAAAGAGGCCTTGAGTCCGGCCTTTAATGCTTATCAGGAGCAGATAAAGGCCAACGCCAGCAAACTGGCCGGTGAGTTGATGGAAAAAGGATTCAAGCTGGTTTCCAATGGAACCGATAATCATATGATCCTGATGGATGTCAGTTTTAGCGGATTAACGGGGATGGAGGCCGAAAAGGCCTTAGATTTCGCTGGAATCACGGTTAATAAAAACAGCATTCCCTTTGAGACCAAGAGTCCCCAGATTACCAGCGGAATCCGCATCGGGACTCCCGCCATTACGACCCGGGGTATGAAAGAATCCGAGATGGTCCAGGTGGCTGAATTTATCGCCCGGGTTCTAAATCAGATCGGAAATCAAGATCTCCTTAAGCGCACTCGAAAAGAGGTCCGGGAATTTTGCCGGGGTTTTCCCCTCTTTCCTCTGATTGGGTAATAAAGGGGCGAAAGCGATCCTTTCGCCGGATTTTGTTTAGAGGTCATCCATGCAAAGTTCCCACCGGCCTCCATGGCCGATTTATTTTATGGATATCGCCGATCTGGTGGCCCGCCGGTCGACTTGTCTGCGGCGCCAGGTAGGGGCGGTAGCTGTAAAAGATAAAAGGATCCTGGCCACCGGATATAATGGGGCACCCTCCGGTATTCCCCATTGTCTGGAAGTGGGGTGCTTAAGGGAACAGGAAGGAATTCCCTCCGGAGAAAGGCATGAATTATGCCGGGGCATTCATGCCGAGCAGAATGTCATTATCCAGGCGGCTTATCATGGTGTACCGATCCAGGGGGGGACCCTTTATTGTACCAACCTGCCCTGCGCCATCTGTTCCAAGATGTTGATCAATGCCGGGATAAAGGAAATATACTATCGGGAAGGTTATGCCGACTTCCTTTCCGAGGAATTACTGAAAGCTGCCGGTGTCCCGGTGATCCGACTGGCTCTCCATTACACCAACCCTTGAAGGGTATCTATTTATGAAATGTCCTTATTGTAGTTCCTTTAACAACAAAGTGGTTGATTCAAGGCTCAGTAAGGAAGGAGTCTTGATCCGTAGACGGCGGGAATGCAATGCCTGTCAACGGCGGTTTACAACCTATGAGAAAGTGGAGGAAATTCATCCGGTAGTCATCAAAAAAGATGGACGGAGGGAGCCTTTTCAGCGGGAAAAGATCTCCGAAGGGATCGAGCGGGCCTGCCAGAAACGACCGATCAGCGTTGAGGCCATCGAGGAATTTATCGATGCCCTGGAGCAGTCCTTTCAAGACTCGGGCCGGAAGGAAATTTCAACCTCGGAAATCGGGGAAAGGGTCATGGCCAAGCTCCATGAGTGGGACGATGTAGCTTATGTGCGTTTTGCCTCGGTCTACCGCCAATTTAAGGATCCGGGTGATTTTGTCCAGGAATTGAAAGAACTGTTGGAGAGTCGCCGCAAAAAGGAAACCAAAAACAAAAAAAAATAACCTATAGCTCAAAGCCCAAGGCTCAAAGAAAAAGGGAGTTGCTTTGAACTTCCAGTTTTTCCTTCTTGAAACTTGCATCTTGAGACTTGAAACTGTATTTTCGCACTAAATAACCGTGCCGTCTGAAACCGATATCCGTTATATGAAAATGGCCCTGCGTTTGGCCCGAAAAGGATCGGGCCGGACCTCTCCCAACCCCATGGTCGGGGCCGTGGTAGTCCGGAAAGGGGTTGTCGTAGGCCAGGGATTTCATCAAAGAGCCGGCGGCCCTCATGCTGAACGGATTGCCCTTGAAGAAGCCGGGGACAGAGCCAGAGGAGGAACCCTTTATCTCAATCTGGAACCTTGTAACCATTTCGGCCGGACCCCGCCCTGCTCCCCGTTGATCCTCGAAAGGGGGATTAAAAAAATAGTCTTTGGAATGATCGACCCCAATCCGCAAGTTCAAGGGGGGGGAGGCGACTGGCTTCGTTCCCAGGGGGTTGAAATAGTACAAGCGGTCCTGGAGCAGGAATGCCGGCGTTTGAATGAATTTTTTATCAAGTGGATCATCACCGGCCTGCCGTTTGTCATCATAAAGGCAGCGGTAAGCCTCGATGGCCGGATTGCCACCCGGACCGGCGATTCAAAATGGATCAGCAATGAACGTTCCCGGCTTCTGGTCCATCGATTGCGAAATGAGGTCGACGGGGTCCTGGTGGGTGTCGGTACGGTGATGAAAGATGATCCTTTGCTGACCGTAAGGTTGCCAAAAGGGAAGATCAAGGATCCTCTGCGGATCATCATCGATCCGCGACTGCGCCTTTCCAACAAAAGTAAAATCCTGAACGACCCTGATAAGACTCTGATTGTTACAGGGGACCAGGTGCCTTTCGGCAAAAAAAAAGGACTCCTTTCCAAAGGAGTGGACATCCTTTCTTTGCCGGAGCAGGAAGGGCGGATCTCTATTAAAGATCTCCTGACCGACCTGGGCCGGAGAGGCCTGATCAGCCTGTTGGTAGAAGGCGGGGCCGAGGTCTATGGTTCTTTTTTGAGCGAAAGGCAGGTAGATAAATTGATTCTGTTTATCGCCCCTTTGCTTATCGGTGGCCAAAAGGCCAAAGGGATGGTCGGCGGTCAAGGAGTGGCCTCGATAACCGAGGCCCTTCGTTTTAAAGAAATGAAGGTTAAATCCCTGGCCGGGGATATTTTAGTAGAAGCCTATCCGGAAAAGTGAGATAATAAAAGCAGGTCCAAGGCTTAAGGTCCAAGGTTCAAGGTTTAGAACCAAAATAACGTTGCGGGTTGCGAGTTACGGGTTTAAATCAACCTTTTTCCCAGTTTTCCAGTACCCAGTAACGAGCAGCCCGCAACCAGTATCAGGTATTTAACCCAGTAACCCGCAACGAGGAACGAGTAACAGGTTTTGCATGTTCACCGGATTGGTTGAAGGACAAGGGGAAATCATCAGGATTGAAAAAAAAGGGAATAAAGCCCTCTTGTGGATTAAACCGGATTTCCCCTGGGAAGAAAAGAAATTAGGGGAAAGCATTTCGGTAAACGGTGTCTGTTTGACGGCTGCGGCCTGGAAAGGAGAGATTTTTTCCGTCGATGTCTCTGAAGAAACCCTGATGCGCTCCAATCTGGGCAAGCTTAAGGGCGGGAATCAGGTGAACCTGGAAAGGGCCTTGAAACTTTCCGACCGCCTGGGCGGACACTGGGTCACCGGCCATATCGACGGAACCGGCCGGATAGAACAAAAGAAAATGCAGGAAAATTTCTTTTTGTTGACCATATCCTATCCGAAGGCCTTAAGTCCTTTTATTATCGAAAAAGGCTCCATTGCGGTTGATGGGATCAGTTTAACCGTTAACCGGATTGGAGAAGGGACTTTCGACCTGACTATTATCCCTCATACGGCCAACCAGACTACCCTGAACCGAAAGAAAGTCGGGGAAGAGGTTAATCTGGAAACCGATCTGATCGGGAAATATGTTTTTCAGTTTTTATCCCGCCGGAAAGAAGGCCTACCTGACCCGAGACCGGGGATGGATGAGGGCTTTTTGCGGGAACATGGGTTTTTATAAAAGAAGCAGTCAGCTTCCAGCCATCAGCATTCAGCAAAAGAAAAAAAACTGACCGCTGACCGCTGACCGCTGATGGCTGATAGCTGATAGCTTTAAAAGGAGTTTTGTATGCCAGTTTCAACAATAGAAGAGGCCCTGGAGGATATCCGGGCCGGCAAGATGGTCATCCTGGTCGACGATGAAGACCGGGAAAATGAAGGCGATCTGACTATGGCCGCCGAAAAAATCACCCCCGAGGCCATCAATTTTATGGCCAAATTCGGGAGAGGGCTTATCTGCTTGTCCTTGTCTCCGGAGAGGGTGGAACAACTGCAATTACCGATGATGGTGCGGAACAATACCTCCTCCTTCAAAACAGCCTTCACGATATCCATTGAGGCCCGTAAAGGGGTAACCACCGGGATTTCCGCGGCCGACCGGGCCACCACCATCTTAACCGCCATAGCCGACCCGGCCCAACCGGAGGACTTGGTCAGTCCGGGGCATATCTTTCCTTTGCGGGCCCGGGGAGGCGGGGTCCTGGTTCGAACCGGGCAAACCGAAGGTTCTGTCGATCTGTCCCGTTTAGCCGGCCTGAAGCCCTACGGGGTCATCTGTGAGATCATGAAAGACGATGGAACCATGGCCCGCATGTCCGACCTGGAAGAATTTTCCAAGGCGCATGATCTGAAGATCATTACCATCAAGGATCTGATTGAATATCGTTTCCGGAATGAGTCGTTTGTACACCGGCAGGCTGAAACGATTCTGCCCACCCCTTACGGCACCTTCAAAGCTATTGTTTATGAAAACGATGTGGATGAACACCAGCATCTGGCTTTGGTTAAGGGAGAAATAAGCCCTAAAAAAGATATTCTGGTCCGGGTCCATTCCGAGTGCCTGACCGGCGATGTCTTCGGTTCTCTCCGTTGCGATTGTGGAGAACAACTCAAGGCGGCCTTGAAAAAAATCGAAAAAGAAGGGTGCGGGGTGTTGTTATATATCCATCAGGAAGGTCGCGGGATAGGATTGGTTAATAAGCTCAGGGCCTATATGCTTCAGGATCAGGGGAAAGATACCGTGGAGGCCAATGAGGCCCTGGGATTTAAGGCCGACCTCCGGGATTACGGGATCGGTGCCCAGATCCTGGCCAACCTGGGGGTTCGGAAAATGAGATTGATGACCAACAATCCCAAGAAAATTATCGGATTGGAGGGATACGGCATCCAGGTCACCGAACGGGTTTCCATTGAAATTCCTCCTAAAAAGGAGAACATTAATTACCTGAAAACCAAACGGCAGAAAATGGGCCACCTGCTCGATTTGGCCCCCAAGGCCGTGGAAGCGGGAAAGTCATAACAGGATACTGGATAGGGGTTGCTGGATACTGGAAAAACCCAACCCACTTGTCCCAGGGGGCACCATGAATCATGAAGATAGGTTCAAGATTATGTAGGACAGGCGCCCTCGCCTGTCATTACTGGAAACAGCCCCGCGTTTCGCGGGGCTGTTCTACAAACCCCTGATCCCTGATCCCGTTTTTCATACTTGAAACTTGCATCTTGCAACTCGGATCTTTATTTTCGTACTATAAGGAGGACGGCCGATGGCCAGGATATTCGAAGGAAAATTGCAGGCGGAAGGGATGAGATTCGCCATAGTGGTGAGCCGTTTTAACGACTTTATCGGCGAACACCTGGTTGGAGGGGCACTGGATGCCCTGAATCGGAACGGGGCCAGAGAAGAGGATGTCGCCATATTCAAAGTACCGGGGGCCTTTGAAATCCCCCTGGTGGCCAAGCAATTGGCCTTACAAAAAAACTATGATGCCATCATCTGTCTGGGGGCGGTAATCCGCGGGGCGACCCCCCATTTTGAGTATGTCAGTGCCGAAGTTTCCAAGGGTATAGCCAATGCCTCCCTGGAAACCGGTATCCCCATGGCCTTCGGGGTGATCACCACCGATAACCTGGAACAGGCTATTGAACGGGCCGGTTCGAAAGCCGGCAATAAAGGGTGGAGTTCAGCCATGGCGGCTATCGAGATGGTGGATTTGCTCCGGAAGATTCGGGGATGACCCCATGCCGGCAGTCAAAGCAGATGAGGGTGATTTAAATGTTCCGGCGGTCTCGAAGACGCCTTCAACGGGAAGCCGAAGAAAATCGCGGGAGGCAGCCCTGCAGGCCCTTTTCTTAATCGAAATGAATCCCCAAAACTCTCTTAAGCATTCCTTGAAGATTTTCCTGGAAAATTTCCCCGTTAAAGAAGGGTCCCGCCCCTTTTTTTTACGGCTGGTTGAGGGGGTTTGGGGACATAAGACCGAAATTGACCTGCTGATTCAAAGACATTCGGAAAACTGGCGGCTGGAACGCATGTCCAGGGTGGATTGCAATATTTTGAGGATAGCCGTTTTTGAGCTGACCCATTGCGACGATATTCCTCCCAGGGTGGCCATAAATGAGGCCATTGATCTGGGAAAACATTTCGGCACGGATGAATCCGGGGCCTTTATCAACGGCATTTTGGACAGCATATTTTTGGACCGCTATGGAAAAACGAGTCCGGAGGAAATGCGGGAAGAAAAGTAAGCCGGGAATGATGGACCTATGAAAGAAAAGTATACCCCCCATAGTATCGAGATCAAATGGCAGGCCTGCTGGGAAAAGGACAAGGCCTTCCGGGTGACCGAGGATCCTGAACGTCAGAAATATTATCTTCTGGAAATGTTTCCTTACCCTTCGGGGAGGATCCACATGGGCCACGTGCGTAATTACACCATCGGCGACGTGGTGGCCCGTTATAAACGGATGAAAGGCTACAATGTGCTTCATCCCATGGGCTGGGATGCCTTCGGCATGCCGGCTGAAAATGCGGCCATAGCCCGCAAAATTCACCCGGCCCGTTGGACCTATGACAATATCGATTATATGAAGACCCAACTAAAGCGTTTGGGCTTCAGTTATGACTGGGATCGTGAATTAGCCACTTGTGACCCAAAGTATTATAAATGGGAACAGCTCTTTTTCTTGAAGATGTGGGGAAAGGGCCTGGCCTATCGCCGCCGTTCTCTGGTCAACTGGTGCGCCCGCTGCCAAACCGTTCTTGCCAACGAACAGGTGGTGGGCGATGGACAATGCTGGCGTTGCGATCATCCGGTTGAAGGCAAGGAATTGGAACAATGGTTCTTCCGGATCACCCAATATGCCGAAGAACTGTTAGAGTGGTGCGAAAAATTGCCGGGATGGCCGGAAAAGGTCCTGACCATGCAGCGCAACTGGATTGGGAAAAGCTTTGGAACGGAAATTGATTTTCCCCTGGAAGACGGTACCGGAGTCTTGACCGTCTTTACCACCCGTCCGGATACCCTTTACGGGGCCACTTTTATGAGTCTGGCCGTGGAACACCCCCTGGTTTTGAATCTCTGCCGAAACACCCCCCAGGAAGAACCGGTTAAGGCCTTTGTGGAAAAGGTCCGGGGGTTGAACCGCCGGCCTGGTTTCGAAGCCGAACTGGAGAAGGAGGGGGTTTTTACCGGGGCTTATTGCCTCAATCCCCTTACCCGGGAGAAGATGCCGATATTCGTGGCCAATTTTGTCCTGATGGAATACGGCACCGGGGCCGTTATGGCCGTACCGACCCATGATCAACGGGATTTTGAATTTGCCGCCAAATATGGGTTGCCTCTCAGAGTGGTGGTACAGCCGGAAGGGGGTCCTCTCCTGACCCCTCAGACCATGACCGAAGCCTATGAAGGGCCAGGGAAACTGGTCAACTCCGGGGAGTTCAACGGCCAGGACCATGAAGGGGCCAAAAAATCCATCACCAGGTTTTTAGAGACCAGAGGACAAGGTCGTGAAAAAATTCAGTACCGTTTGCGGGATTGGGGAGTTTCCCGGCAGCGATACTGGGGTGCGCCGATACCGATGATTTATTGTGACCGGTGCGGCATCGTCCCGGTTCCGGAAAAAGACTTGCCGGTCCTGCTGCCTTTAGATGCCGAGATAACCCCGTCCGGCGGATCCCCCCTGCCTTTTCTTGAGGAATTTAAAGAGACCCGCTGCCCAATCTGTCACGGTCCTGGACGCCGGGAAACCGATACCATGGACACCTTTGTGGAGTCTTCCTGGTATTTCGACCGCTATGCCTGCCCGGATTATCAACAAGGGCCGCTGGACACAAGCCGGGTGGACTACTGGATGCCGGTGGATCAATATATCGGCGGCATCGAACACGCCGTCCTTCATCTGCTGTATTCCCGGTTTTTTACCAAGGTCCTCCGGGATATGGGCTGGCTGAAAGTCGACGAACCCTTTACCAACCTGCTGACTCAGGGGATGGTGATTAAAGACGGATCCAAGATGTCCAAGTCTAAAGGCAATGTAGTGGATCCTGATGAATTGATCAAAAAATATGGGGCCGATACGGTGCGGCTCTTTTGCCTGTTCGCTTCGCCGCCGGAACGGGATCTGGAATGGAACGATCAGGGCGTGGAGGGATCCTTCCGTTTTCTCCACCGGTTCTGGAATCTGGTCCTGGATTGCCGCGAGGAAATAGCCGGGAAATCCTTCTCGATCCATAACGTGCCTGACAGCGGTTCTACCCGAAGTCTCTATATCAAATTGAACCAGACGGTCAAAAAAGTCACCGAGGATATTGAAGATCGTTTCCATTTCAACACAGCCATCAGTGCTGTCATGGAATTGGTCAATGCCCTCTATCTATTCCGGGCTGAAGCCCATGGGGATCCAATGAAGGATTCGGTGTTGGCTGGGGCTGTTGAAACCACTCTGGTCCTCCTTTCTCCGATCGTCCCGCATCTTTGTGAAGAGCTTTGGTGGACACTGGGCAAAAAGGGGAGCATCCATGAACAGCCCTGGCCCAAATGGGACCCTCAGGCCTTGAAAGAAGAAGAACAGGTGGTGGTCATCCAGATCAATGGAAAGGTGCGGTCCCGTATGTCCATCGGGCCTTCGGTAACGGAAGAGGAAATCAAAAGGCAGGGCTTGAACCAACCTCGAATCCAGGAATGGCTTCAGGGGAAAGAATTGGTCAAGACCATCGTAGTCCAAAGAAAATTATTGAATATTGTGGTTAAATAATTAGGCTATAGGCAATGGCAAAGGGCTATGGGGCCGGCATTTTTTGGTCTGGTCTGACCCGACGTCGCGTGCCTGTATTTTAAGGAGATTATCCGTGAAAAGAATCCGCCCAATCCGCCTGAGATTAATCGTCGGGAGCCTGGCCCTGTTTTTTGTCTTCGGATGCGGTTATGGTTTCCGTGGTACGGTCAATAATCTTCCCCCGGATATCCAAAGTATATATGTCCCTGTTTTTGTAAACGAAACCACCGAACCGGGGGCAGAGGTGGTGTTTGCCAATGCCTTGATTTATGAATTTACACGGAGCCGGATTCTGAAGGTGGTTCCAGAAGCCAATGCCCAGGCCCATATCGTCGGAAAAATCAAATCAGTTGCCGTAGATTCGGTTATTTATGCCAACTTGAGCCAGGCCGTAGAAAGAAAGGTGACCGTTACCCTGGAGATTTCCTGTCGACGATCCGATAACCAAAAAGTCCTCTGGCAAAACCAGAATTTATCGAGATATGAGGTCTTTCAGGTAACGAGCGACCCGTTTCAAACCGATCGGAATAAACAGACCGCGATCGGAAAAATTGCCCAAGACCTCTCCGAAAGGATACATAACGGGATCCTGGAGAATTTTTAGGCTTGGGAAGCAGGTTGTCCGGAAATTTTATGGAGTTTCTTGGAAAGCCGTGCAATTTTTCGAGAGGCGGTTCGGCGATGCAAAATGCCCTTGGAGCCTGCCCGATCAATCAGAGAAACGGCTTGCGTAAAGGCCGATGGGGTAGATTCCTGGGATGGGGCTTCCAGGGCTTGCAGGTATTGTTTGACCCCGGTTTTAATCTTGGATTTCATGCTCGCATTTCTTAAACGACGGACTTTGTTTTGTTTGGCCCTCTTAAGGGCTGAAGGATGATTAGCCAACGAAACCTCCAGATTGTAAATTAAAAATATTATTATAATTTTTTATTTTCAATTTGTCAATTATTTTTGCTATAGTACTCAGATAGGAAATTTGGAATCGCGGGGTTGAGGCATTAGGGGCTTTTTTAATCCGCAATCCAAAATCCGAAAAAGTGGGGATGTAGCTCAGATGGGAGAGCGGTACGTTCGCAACGTACAGGCCGGGGGTTCGATCCCCCCCATCTCCACCAGAAAATAACCGGACTCCATTCCACAGGGGCCCCATAAGATATGAAAATGCCTCGGAGGGGTGTTTCTAATATCCGCCGCTGAAAATCTCCCGTTCATGTTAAGGACGATTGCCGGCAGCCCTTGAAATTCAACTTTTAAAACCTTATCTTTGGAATATTCTTGTAAAAATAATGGACCATAAAAAAACACGAACGGCTCTGATCCGTCGGGAGACCCGGGAAACACAGATCAGCTTAAAACTATCCTTGGACGGCAAGGGGATAAGCCGGATACAATCCCCGGTCCCCTTCCTGAATCACATGTTGGATCTGATGACCCATCATGGGTCTTTAGACCTTGAGTTAAAGGCCCAGGGGGACATCGAAGTCGGCTTTCATCATACCGTCGAAGATATCGGCCTTTGCCTGGGAGACGCCTTCTGTCAATGCTGGGGAGATTTAAAAGGGGTTAAACGATACGGGAGTTCGATCCTGCCTATGGATGAGGCCCTGGTTCTGGTGGCCGTCGATATCTCCCGACGTCCCCACCTGGCTTATGGTTGGAAAACACGAAAGGTCAGGGTGGAGGGTTTTGACACGGCCTTGATCAAGGAATTTTTTCAGGCCCTGGCTAATCGTTCGGGTCTTACCCTTCATTTAAGAGTTTTAGCCGGGGAAAATATTCACCACATCATTGAAGCCATGTTTAAAGGTTTTGGGCGGGCCATTTCTCAGGCCAGTCAGCTTCAGACGGGTCTGAACAAGGTGCGTTCGACCAAGGGGATGCTCTAATGAAGAAAGAAATCAAAAAAAGATTTCTGCTTTTGATGGTGGTGGCTGGTTTCTTTTCCATGGTTTGGACCGGGGAGTCTTTGGCTGGGGTCCGATTGGCCATTGCCCCTTTCGAAGTCGAACAGGCCCAAGGGAAGGAAATTGTCCGTTGCCGATCCTGTGGGAATATCATGGAGAGCGGTCCTGTTGAAGGAGATCCGGCCCCTCTCCTGACCCAATGGTTGTGGGAATTGTTTCAGGAAAAAAATAAAGGGTTTGATTTTATCAGCCCAAGCCAGGTTGAAGGGTTCTATAATATCCTTCTGGCCAAAGGGATCGAGAAAGACCCTCTAATTTTGATGAAAGCCCTGGGCACCCAAATGAAAGCAGATTATGTGCTTTGGGGGACCGTCTTTCGTTATCAGGAAAGAAAAGGGACGAGTTATGGAATTACCCAACCGGCTTCGGTAGCCGTTGATATCCATCTTTTGAAGGTACGGGATGGAAGCCTGGTCTGGAGGGCACAGTGGGCCCAAACCCAAAAATCGCTTTCCGAAAACCTCCTGGAATTAGATGCCTTTTTAAAACGGAATATGCGCTGGGTTACCGTTCAGGAACTTACCCGTCAGGGTTTGATGGAGATGTTAAAGGACTTCCCCCCGGCTGAATCACTAAAATAAAGGTACAAGGTCTAAGGCCCAAGGCGCAAGGTTAAATCAAAACCGTAAACCCCGTACCTTGGACCTTAGACCGTTTTTTAATTATGATCATTATTCCAGCAGTAGATATCAAAGGCGGCCGGTGTGTCCGCCTCCGGGAAGGGCGGGCCGATGCCGAGACCGTCTTTTCGGACCATCCCTTGGAAATGGCCCGAAAATGGGCGGACCTGGGGGCCGAACGTCTCCATATCATCGACCTGGATGGGGCCTTTGAAAAAGGCCCCCGGAATCTTTCGGTCATCAAAGAGATTGTTGAAACGATTAAAATTCCGATCCAGCTTGGGGGAGGTATCCGGGATCTTTCGACGGTGGAGAGCTATCTGTCATTAGGATTGGCTCAGGTCATTTTAGGGACCGTGGCCCTTAAAGACCCCGGGACGGTTAAAGAAGCCTGTCGCCATTTCCCGAATCAAATTATGGTCAGTCTGGATGCCCGGGACAATCGTATTGCCGTCGAAGGTTGGACCGAAATTTCCGAAAAAGATCCTGTTGAGTTGGTTGAACAATATGAAGACTGGGGGGTCAAGGCCATTATTTTTACGGATATAGCCAGGGACGGAACCCAGCAGGGGCCATCGCTTGATTCGACCCGCCGTTTAGCCCAGGCCACCCGCCTTCCGGTGGTAGCTGCCGGAGGGATTGCCACCCTGTCCGATGTTCAAAGTTTGGCCCCTCTGGAGAAAGACGGGCTGGCCGGGATGATTACCGGGCGGGCTATTTACAGCGGATCATTAAATCTGGGCGAAGCTATTCAGTGGCTAAAAAAAAATACGGCCCCGTCCGTTATTTTTTCTTGACTTTTTTTTATTTTTCTACTTTACTTAAAAGCTTAAACAAAATTTAAAGGGTTTCAGACCAATGAGCTTGATGCCGACCATTGAGGAAAATTTTAAGAAGGCCTTAAAGTCTCAAGATAAAATAAGGACTTCAGCTCTGCGGATGTTACGGGCGGCCTTGAAAAATAAAGAGGTGGAACGGCGCGGGAAATTGGAGGATCCGGAAATCCTTTCCGTAATTAAGGGATTGATACGGCAAGGAAAAGAAGCCATCGAACAGTTCGAAAAAGGAGGGCGCACGGATCTGGCGGAAAAAGAAAAGGCCGAAGTGGCTATATATTCTGCTTTTTTGCCGGACCAGGCCACTCCGGAAGAGATTGAGGAGAGTATCAATCAGATCATCCTGGAGATAAAGCCCTCCGGGATAAAAGATATGGGTAAGGTGATGAAATCGGTCATGGCTCGGCTGGCCGGTCGAGCAGAAGGTCAAACGATTCAGGCCATTGTCAGACAAAAACTTTCCTCCGTTTAGGAGAAAGAACCCTTCCTGAAGAACTCAAGGAGATCCTTATTTGGATTTCCTGATTCACATTTTAGGAATAATCATCATTCACATAGATTCTTACAAAGGTTCATCTGAGAATTTTGGATAGGGTTTTGCCTTTTAATTAAAGATCCCCTGGTCGCCGCTATCGGCGAGGGATTCTCTAATTTACAGGAACCGCATAATGCCTAACGCCTCTTTCTTCCCCGAATCTTTTATTTCCCAGATCAAAGACGCCGTCAACCTGGTCAATGTGGTTTCGGAGGTGGTGGCCTTAAAGAAGACCGGTCGCAATTATCAGGGATTATGCCCTTTCCATCCGGAAAAAAGCCCCTCTTTTATGGTTAACGAAGACAAACAAATCTTTCATTGTTTCGGATGCGGACTGGGGGGAAATGTCTTTACTTTTTTTATGCAGTATTATCATTTGAATTTTCCGGAAGCGGTGAGCGAACTGGCTGAACGCCTGAGGATACCCTTGCCAAAGGACTCTTTGGTCCATCGTCCGGAGACTAACCCCGGGCTGAAAGAAGCGTTACGGTCCGTTCAGAAAGAAGCGGCTGAATTTTACCATCATTTGTTAATGAAAGAAAAAATCGGTCAAAAGGGCCGGGATTATCTGGGTTATCGAAAGATGAATCAGCCGATTGCCCAGGAGTTTTTTCTGGGTTATGCCCCGGAAGGCTGGGATCGGCTGCTCTCTTTTTTTAATAACAAAAAGACCCCCCTTTCCCTTTTGGAACAATCCGGCTTGATTATCAAAAAAGAAAAGGGCGGTCATTATGATCGATTCAGGAATCGGCTGATCTTCCCGATTTTAGACGAACGCAAGCAGGTCGTCGGCTTTGGAGGCCGGGCCTTGGGTCAAGAGACCCCCAAGTATCTGAACTCCCCTGAATCTCCGATTTTTAACAAAGGCCATCTTCTTTACGGACTCCCCCAGGCCGGCCCGGCGATACGCAGCCTGAATCAGGTGCTGGTGGTTGAAGGTTATTTTGACCTCTTATCCTTGCACCTCCATGGATTCAAACAGACCGTAGCCACCTTGGGGACAGCCTTGGGATCTTTCCAGATTCGAAAATTAAAGGGCCTGGCCGAGGACCTGGTCCTCCTTTTTGACGGTGATCCTCCCGGAATTCAGGCGGCCTTGAGAAGCGTCCCCCTTTTTCAACAGGAAGGGGTTTCCGCCAGGGTCAAGGTCTTGCCGGCCGACAGCGATCCGGATAGTTACCTGTTTCAGGTAGGATCGGAAAAGTTTTCCGCAGAGATTCGTCAGGCAGAGCCCATGATGACTTTCTTTATTAACCAGCAGATTCAAACGAGCGGACCTCACATCCAGGATCAGGTTCGAAAGTGGGACCGTTTGATTCCTTATCTGAAGGCACTGGATTCGGAAGTCGAACGGTCTTATTATATCGGTATGGTGAGTGACAAGTTGAGGATACCGGAGTCGGTTCTCTGGAAATCCCTGAAGGGTTCGAGGATTGCCGAAAAAAAATCCGGCCCGATGCAAAAAGGCTTACCGGAAGATCGGGTCCCGGGGTTGGAGTGGCATGTGATTGAGGCCTTGTTACGAATCCCTCAGGCGGCCCCGTTGCTCCTGAATAGGGATCGAACCGAACTTTTTGAGTCTCCGGAGGCCAGGTCCATCTATGAAGCGATTCGAGAAATCTATCGGCAGAAGGGGGAAGTCAATCCCAGCCTTTTGCTCAACCGAATCGATGACCAGGGATTAAAAAATCAGGTTTCGGTCTTAACCCTCCGGGAACCTGTGGATGAGGAAGATGAAAAAACTTTTCTGTTCGACCTGATCAAACGGATTCATCTGAAGGAACTGAAACAGCAGGAAAAGGCCCTTTACCGGGAAATCCGCTCTAAAGAACAGTCCGGGATTACGGAAGAATTAAAGACCCTGCTGACCATGAAAAAAGACTTGCTCCAGAAGAGAAAAGAAATCCTGATCTCTTCAAAAGGATAAAGGAGAACCCATGACCAAAGAAAGCACCATGGAAGAACTTAACAAAATGATTTCTCTAACCAAGGAAAAGGAATATCTGGATCTGGAGGAGACCGAAGAAACACTTCCCCCCGAATTGGTCGGAACAGAACCGATCGACGATATGATCTATCTGTTCGACGAAACCGATATCCAGATCCTGGAAGGCGCCCCTCGAGTCCGCGCCAAAGAAAAAGCCGATGAAGATCGGATCGAAGAAGAAGAAGAGGAACTGAAATGGGGACCGGATACCGGGATCAAGACGAATGATCCGGTTAAAATGTATTTGAAAGAAATGGGATACTACTCTTTACTTACCCGTGAGGGGGAAGTGGAGATTGCCAAAAGGATAGAAGACGGAAAACATGAGGTTATGGATGCCCTGTTAGAGTCTCCGGTAGGGATCAAGGAAATCCTGACCCTGGGCGAAAGATTTGAGCAGGGGGCGATTAAACTCAGGGAGATCGTTCGAGACATGGATGATGAGGACCCCTTTATCGAAACGGAGGCCCATAGGGCAAAAGTGCTTCAACTTTTTTCCGAGATGGCCGAACTTTATGAAAAAAACCGAAAACTCCATGAGAAATTAAGTCATGATCTTCCCTCCCCCCGAAGAAAAAAAAATCGAGACCAGATTGAGGCAAACAAGGCTTTAATCGTAGAAGGACTTAAGGAACTCCGTTTGGATAAGAGACAGATCGATCGTATTATCAATAAAATGAAGGGATTTGTCGAGCGGATCGAAAAAGGGGAAAGGGAAATTGAAGAGTGTGTAGAGAAGACCTGTGTGGCTTTGCCGGAACTTAAAAAAGCCCTTCGCAAGTTAAAAACAGATGGTCTGGCCAGGGCGCTGATCCGCCAGACCGGTTTTCAAAAAGAAGACTTGTTAGAGGTCGACAAAAAGATCCGAAATGGGGAGCGGAAGATCCGAAGGGTGGAACAGGAATCCAGGATGACTTCCAAGTCTCTCAAGAGGATTTTAAAACAGGTTGATGATGGTGAAACCAAGGCCCGGGACGCCAAAGCGGAATTAATCGAGGCCAATTTGCGGCTGGTGGTCAGTATCGCCAAGAAATATACCAATAGGGGTCTTCAGTTCTTGGATTTAATTCAGGAAGGGAATATCGGGTTGATGAAGGCCGTTGATAAATTCGAGTATCAAAGGGGTTATAAGTTCAGTACCTATGCAACCTGGTGGGTTCGGCAGGCCATAACCCGGGCCATTGCCGATCAGGCCCGGACGATCCGGATTCCGGTCCATATGATCGAAACCATCAATAAATTAATACGAACGGCCCGTTATCTGGTTCAGGAACTGGGAAGGGAACCTACCCCGGAGGAAATCGCCGAACGCATGGAATTTCCTTTGGACAAGGTCCGGAAGGTCTTAAAGATCGCCAAAGAACCCATTTCCCTGGAGACCCCTATCGGGGAGGAAGAGGACAGTCATCTTCGAGATTTTATCGAGGACAAAAAGATTTTGTCCCCCTCCGAGGCGGTAATCCGGTTGAATTTATCGGAACAGACTCAGAAGGTTTTATCCACTTTGACCCCACGGGAAGAAAAGGTGCTGCGCATGCGTTTCGGCATCGGGGAAAGGGCCGACCATACCCTCGAAGAAGTGGGACGCGACTTTGATGTCACCCGGGAGCGGATCCGTCAGATCGAGGCCAAGGCTTTGCGGAAATTACGCCACCCCAGCCGTAGTAAACGGCTGAAGTCTTTTGTGGAGTAGTCTGTATACGGGACAGAAAAATCTTTGGCGAGAATTTTATTGTCTTCAGGGTTGACATCCGTCCTTAAATTCAATATAGTTTTATTTTTTAAATACACAAAAAGGTACGGGCCCATAGCTCAGTTGGAAGAGCCACCGGCTCATAACCGGAAGGTCCCTGGTTCGAGGCCAGGTGGGCCCACCAGATCAAATGTTCAGGCAGAACCTATGCTTTGTGTTTATGGGTTTTAAAAAGTTTGTAACCATCAAACCCCCAGCGTCTGGAGGTAAAGAAAGGGTGCATTCCCACGGGTCTGCACCCTTTCTTATTTGAGAGATGGCGGTAATCGTTAAGGAAATCCAAGGCTGGCTGGAGTCCAGATTCCCTCCCGGTTGGGCTGAAGAATGGGACCATATTGGTCTCCAATTGGGGGACCCCGAGCAACGGGTAGAGCGCATCGGGGTTTCTCTCGAAGCCACGGCCCGGTCGGTTTCCTGGGCCGTCCGGAATAACCTCCATCTCATGATTTGCCATCATCCCCTTTTTTTTAACCCCGTTACATCCCTGGAAAATCATCATGGACCCGGACGGACGGCAGTCCAAATGATCAAGGCCGATCTTTCCTTGCTGGTAGCCCATACCAATCTGGATGCCGCTCCCGGAGGGGTCAGCACCGCCCTTGCCCGTCGTTTGGGATTGACCGATCTTCTTCCCCTGGAAAAACGTTTGGAAGACCAGGTCAAACTGGTTGTTTTTGTCCCCCTCGGGTATGAAGAAAAGATAACCAGGGTTTTGGATACCTCGAAGGCCGCCCGGATTGGCCATTACCGGTTATGTACCTTTAAATCCCGGGGAGAGGGGACTTTTGTTCCGGAAATGGGCAGTCGGCCTTTTCTGGGGGACATAGGTCGTATAGAGCGTGTTTCCGAATGGCGTTTGGAATTCTTGGCACCAAGGGGGTCGGTTTTTGAAGTACTGGAAAAAATTCGGGCCGTCCATCCATACGAAGAAATGGCCTTTGATGTTTATCCGGTTGAAAATCCATCCACTGAAGTGGGGTTAGGCCGGGTGGGGGATTTTGATCAACCAATCCATGGAGACATCCTTATCAATCGACTGAAACAAGACGTGGAGGCCCCCTCGGTACGGGTCAGCGGGCCGCTTCCCCGTCTGGTACGAAGAATTGCGGTCTGCGGGGGATCCGGTGGCCGGATGATTCCTGATGCAGTATCCGCCGGAGCGGAAATTTTAATTTGCGGGGAGATCGGCTATCATCCGGTGGTCTCTAATGAAGGGCAGGGACTGACGCTGATTGAAATCGGTCATTATCCATCTGAAAAGTGGATCCTCCCAATTCTAACGGATATCCTTAGGGAAGCAGAGCAAAGTTTAGGATGGGGGGTTGAAGTTTTTGAGGACCGACAACCGGGTGATCCCTATTTTCAGTATTATTAATACGAAAATAAATTTTTGGCACGGATTTCACGGATTACACGGTTAAAGCAATGGGGTATCCCTCGATCCCGTTAAGCCTGGATTGAGGGATGACCAACATTCGCCTTCGGCGGAAGCTGGTCTCAAGAAAAGGGAACCCCCTTTTCTTGAGAAATGAAATGGCCGTGTAATCCGTGTGTCAGGCTTTGTGCCTGGCCCGTGCCTAAATAAGCCGTTGCCTGGTCTATTTTCATGCTTCGTGGTGCCCCTTGGGGCCTGAGGGCTTAATACGAAAATAGAGTTTGCAAGTTGCAAGATGCAAGTTTCAAGCGTGAAAAACCTTGAACCAATTTTTATCCTTTTGGAGAACCTATGCAAGAACAATTAAACTTTTTAATTCAACTGCAACAATTGGACAAATCTATAGAACAGGCCCTTGTAAATGCTCAGGAAAATCCAAGAAAGATAGAACAGATCGACCAGGAAACACAAAAGATCCAGGAGATCTTTCAGGCCTTTAAACAGGAAATAAATGAGATAAAAAAGCAACGAAAAGGTCTGGAGCGGGAGGTCGAAGAGTTAGAGCAGAAGATTAAGAAAAGCCAGGTCAAATTGATGGAAGTCAAGACCAACAAAGAATATCGGGCCATGCTCACCGAGGTTGATGAATTAAAAAAAGGAAAATCCGGAAAGGAAGACCTCCTCTTGGACTTCCTGGAAAGATTGGAAGAAGGGATTAAAAAAGAAGGGGTTTTGAAAGGGGATGTCGAAGCTCAAATAGCCAAAGGGGAGTTCAAGAAAAAAGAACTGGAAAAAGAAGGGCATGAATTGGAAGAAGACCTGTTGAAATTGAATCGTAAAAGAAAAGAAATGAGTGCCCTGATGGAGCCGAGTTTATTGAAGCAATATGAATTTTTAAGGGATCGGTTAAAGGGGACGGCTGTAGCGGAAGTTAAAGAGGGCGCCTGTCTGAGCTGTCATATCCATATCCCCCCGCAGTTATATAATGAATTGCATCGCCAGGATCGAATTATTACCTGTCCCAGTTGCCTTCGAATCCTTTATTTATCCATACCGGCCGGAAGCAAAGAGGAGTGATGTTTTGTTAACCAAAAAGGACAAAACCAGTCCGAAACCCTGGCAACTTTTTTCCGACGGGGCTTCCAAGGGAAATCCAGGGCCGGCCGGGGCCGGTTGGATACTGATAAACGACCGGGATTCGGTAGTGGTCAAAGATTCCCAATACTTGGGGGAGGCGACCAATAACGAGGCCGAATATCAGGCTTTGCTCCTGGGTCTGAAAAATGCTTTGTCCATCGGGGTCCAGAAGATCCGGATTCATATGGATTCGGAACTTCTGGTAAGGCAATTAACCGGTCTCTACCAGGTCAGGAATCCAAGGATGGCCGTTTATTTCCATCAGGTTCAAGACCTTTTGGTGAAATTTTTAAAGTATGATATAATTCATATTCCCAGGGAGAAGAATCGGGAAGCCGATGCCATGGCCAATGAGGCTATTAGAAAGAAATTAATGTGACGGTGTGGTTCTGATTGCGGATTTCGGAATTAAAAACCGATTTTCGCACCTCGTGGTGCATTTTAAGGTAAGAGGAGGTAGTTTGAAGTATCCTTTTTTTACTCCGCACTCCGAAATCCGCACTCCGAACTAAAAAGGGTGGAAGTGGATTAAATGATCGCTCGCCGATCAGGCGGGAGGAAAGTCCGAGCTCCACAGGGCAGGATGCTGGGTAACGCCCAGTCTCGGTGACGAGAAGGAAAGTGCCACAGAAAAGATACCGCCTTTTCGCAAGTGACGAGTGACGGGTGGCGGGTGACGAGTAAAATCTTCAGAGGTTTTACTCCGAAATCCACATTCCGCACTTGGAAGAGGTAAGGGTGAAATGGCGGGGTAAGAGCCCACCAGTATCCCGGGTGACCGGGGTAGCTTGGTAAACCCCATCCGGAGCAAGACCAAATAGGAGGGTGATACGGGTGGCCCGCCCAAGACCCTCGGGTTGGTCGCTTGAGGTCGGGAGCAATCCCGATCCTTAGATGAATGATCATTGTTTTTCGCCTTAAGCGGAAAAAACAGAACTCGGCTTATAATCCACTTCCACCTTTTTTTAGTGACGAGTGACGAGAAAAATCTTTAAAAAGAATCCAGCGATTTTTTTGCGACTTGGCACTTGAAACTTCTCACCGGACCTTTTTCGAAGAAAAATCATGAAAACCATAGCCCTGATCACTGCGGCCGGAAAAGGCCAGCGCATGGAATCCTCGATTCCCAAACAATACCTTTCTTTGGGGGGGAAACCGATTTTGGCCCAAACCCTCCAGGTCTTTGAAGAGTGCCCGGCCGTCGATGGGATTTATGTCATTGTTCCCCAGGATCAGTTGGATAGGGTTCAGAAAGATATCGTTGAAAAATATCAATTTAATAAGGTCCTTAAATTAGTCCGGGGCGGAAAGATGCGTCAACAGTCGGTTTGGAACGGTCTTCGGGCCATTCGTTCCGAATGTTCTATCGTAGTGGTCCATGACGGGGTTCGTCCCCTCATAGCCCGTCGATTGATCGAGAAAAGCATTGAAGAGGCCAAAAAACATGGGGCGGCCGTGGTGGGCGTCCCAGCCAGGGATACGGTCAAGAGGGTAACAAGGGGGAAGAAAGTTCAGACCCTGCCCCGGGAGGAAATCTGGCTGGCCCAGACCCCGCAATCTTTCCAGTTCCCCTTACTGATGAAGGCCTTTCAAAAGGCCCAACAAGAGGATATTTGGGGTACCGACGATTCATTTCTGGTAGAACGCCTGGGACACCCGATCACCATGGTCGAGGGAGATTACAGTAACATCAAGATTACCACCCCTGAGGATTTGTCCATGGCCGAGAATTTCTTAAGGGGAAAAAAAGGTAAATGATGCCGGCTTTCCGCGTAGGCCAGGGATATGATGTCCATTGTTTGGTCCCGGGAAGACCCTTGATATTGGGCGGGGTTAAGATTGCCTATCACCAGGGACTGGCCGGGCACTCGGATGCCGATGTATTATGCCATGCCCTGGGTGATGCCCTCTTAGGGGCCGCGGGTCTCGGGGATCTGGGTCGGCACTTCCCCGATACCGATCCCCGATATAAGGGGATCTCCAGCCTCCGGCTTCTTGAGGCCATTATTTCCCTACTCCGCCAACAGGGTTTAGGCATCGAAAATGTAGATGCCACGGTAGTGGCCCAGGCCCCCAAACTGGCCCCTTATATTCAAGAGATGCAGACCGTCCTCTCCAAGGTATTAAACCTTTCTGCCGAACGGATCAATATTAAGGCCACGACAACGGAAGGGTTGGGTTTTGCCGGGCGGCAGGAAGGCATCGCCGCTTATGCGGTGGCCCTTATATCTAAAGAAGAGTAAGATTTCAAAAACATTAAACTAATCGAATTTTTGATCTTGGAGCGTTTTGAATTATGTCCCTTCGAATCTATAATTCCCAAACCAAACAGAAAGAACCTTTTGTCCCCCTGAATCCGCCAAAGGTGGGTATCTATGTCTGCGGCGTGACGGTCTATGACAGTTGTCACATCGGGCATGCCCGGTCCATGATTGTTTTTGATGCCCTGGTTCGATACCTGCGGTTTAAAGGCTTTCAGGTTACTTATGTGCGCAACTTTACCGATATCGATGACAAGATCATCGCCCGGGCCGAGCAACAGGGTGTAGAGCCTAAAACACTGGCAGAAAAATATATCCAGGAATTTGGAGACGACATGAAGGCCCTGGGAGTTTTGGCTCCTGATTGGGAGCCCAGGGCAACCCAACATATCCCGGAGATCATCCGATTGGTTCAGAAACTCATCGATCAGGGCATAGCTTATGAAATAGACGGGGATGTCTTTTTCGCCGTGGAGAAGTTTTCGGCCTATGGGGCACTTTCCAACAGGACTTTGGAAGAGATGCAGGCCGGGGCCAGAATCGAGGTCGATCCCCGAAAACGGCATCCTATGGACTTTGCCCTCTGGAAAAAAGGCAAGCCCGGAGACCCGGTCTGGGACAGCCCCTGGGGACCGGGCCGGCCTGGCTGGCATATCGAATGTTCGGCCATGAGCTCCCGTTACTTAGGGGAGACCTTTGATATTCATGGGGGCGGAAAGGATTTGATCTTCCCCCATCACGAGAATGAGCTGGCCCAGTCTATGGCGGTTACCTTAAAACCCCTGGCCCGGTATTGGGTGCACAACGGCTTTGTTACCATTGACGGGGAAAAGATGTCCAAGTCTCTGGGAAACTTTTTGACCATTAAAGAAATGGTCGGGCGATACCATCCGGAGGGGATCCGTCTGCTTTTACTCTCCCGCCATTATCGTTCTCCTCTGGATTATTCGGACCAGGCCATGCAGGAAGCCCAGATGGGCCTTCACCGCTTTTATTCTCTGTTGAGGGATTTGGAAAACCCGGAAAATCGTCTTCAGATGAGAGGCAATGAACCCCTGACCCCGGAGCGGTTGCAGGAAACAGAAGAAGCCGTCACCAATTTTGGGGCCCATTTTCAGGAGGCCCTGGAAGATGATTTCAATACCGCCCAGGCCATTGGTCATATGTATGAGTTAGCTAGGCAATTAAATCGGATGATGGATACCATCCGCCCGAAAGAAATAAAAGGCTTGCTTGGTCCCTTTCAGAAAGTTTCCGGGCTTTTCAAACAATACGGACAAATTTTAGGGATACTCACCCAGCCGCCCCAGGAATTTTTGGGCCAGGAACAAACCCGTCTCCTTAAAAAGATGGGCCTATCCGCGGAGGAGATCGAAGAATTGATCGCCCAACGCAACCAGGCCCGTAAAGAAAAAGAGTGGGTCAGGGCCGATGCCCTGCGAAACCAGTTAACGGAAATGCACGTTCTTTTAAAAGATACTCCCCAGGGAACGGTCTGGCAGATCGAGGAATAATAATGCAGGAACGAGGCGTGAGGCTGAAATCTATCCACACTCAATCCTGTTCGGGGATCCTTTAAGGGAAAAGGGAAGTTTCGGTAGGGTGGGTGGAATGAAGTGCAACCCACCAATATACTCCTCATGGTCCCCTCCGGCAGTGTGGGACACAGAAAAGCCTCTGATTAATTAAACTTGTACCTAAAAAGTCTCAAGCAGACATCGACCACCTCCTGGTCATAAAGGATTCCTTTGTTCTGCGATATTTCTTCCAGTGCCTTATCTATTCCCAGGGCCGGCCGGTAAGGACGGTGCGAGGCGATGGCCTCAACCACATCGGCTACAGCCAGGATACGGGCTTCTAAAAGAATATTCGATCCCATCAGGCCTTGTGGATACCCGGAGCCGTCCATCCTTTCATGGTGCTGAAGAACGATTTCAGCTACCGGCCAGGGGAAATCAATGTCTTTCAGGATGTCATGACTGATCTGTGGGTTAAAAAGGCCGTGGTAATGGTGACAAGGGCATTGAGAAGGAGAAAATTGGCCGACATGACCACCCATTTCTCCAGTGGATTGACCACGTGTAAGATCCATTCCGGGTTGCCATAAGCGATGAAAATTCCCACCGACAAAAGGGCAATCGTATTCAAGGCTAATGTCCAGATCGCAGCGCCGAGGCCGATGAAGGTACTGATCAGAACCGAGGCGCCGAATAGCCAGATATACCCGGCCCCGACTGGCCCCAGAATAAAGAGGATGCAGATGCCGAGGGTAAAGAGGATGGAACAGAAAGCCAGTGCTCGCAACACCAAAGACGAATTACGGGCGATCAGAATGGTCACGGCGGCCATAAAGGCCGCGGAATCGATCAGGAGGACACTCCAGAGTCCTTCTCTATAGGCCAGCAGAAGGGAAGGGATCAGAGCGATAGGGCCGAATACGGCGGCGGTGAAACAGATGAGAAAGAGAATGCGCTCTCGCCAGAAGGTCAGGGGGTCGCTCGTCCACACATACGCGGGGAACAGCCTTTTTTCCAGGGCGGACCATCCTGTTTCGAACATTTCCCTGTAGCGGCTATGCAATGGTCGACCTCCACGTCACTGAATCTGAGGAGAAAACCCCCGTTGCACCCCTAAAGCTAACTTCTGGCTTTCACATCTCAAACTATAAGCAATTCCTTTGAGCCTTCAGCTTTGAGCCAAAAATGATTTTTATAAGTTACTCCAAAGCCTCCAGATCGAACCGGGCCAATCGGTCCTTGATGGCCGAGAGGTCCTTTTTTTCTTCCAGGGTCTTTAAGATTTTTTTCCGTCCTTCCAGGGTGCCGAAGAGCAGACACCCCACCAGTTGATTATCTTTAAGAACCAGTTTTCGATAGGTTCCGGCCGCCTGATTCTGATCGATAAAGGCCAAAAGCTTCCCTTCGGGATCGATATCGCCGGCGGCTAATAAATCGATCCCGGCCACCTTGAGCTGATTGGAAGGGGTGGTCCCGGTATACTCAGCCGTCTGCCCGGCCATGTTCAGGCCGGCCACCTGGCCCTGTTTTTCCGAAGCCGGCCAGATGCCGTACACCATCCCCTTATGTTCGATGCCGTCACCGGCGGCATAGATATGGGGGATCTCCGTTTCCATCCGGTCCGAAACCGGGATGGCCTTGCCGATCTTCAAACCCAAATTTTGGCCCAGTTCCAGGTTGGGCCTGACCCCGGCCGATATAATAATCAGATCGGTTTCAATGGACCGGCCGTCCTCCAGGAGGAGCCCCCGGGCCTGATCGCCGCCGGTGATTTCCTTGGAAACGACGCCCAGATAAAAATGAAATCCCATCTGCTCCAACCGGCCTTGAAGCAGGGCCGCACAGGCCGGATCGGTCTGCCGTGGAAGAAGACGGGGAAAGAATTCGGCTACGGTTACCTTCAGGCCGGTCTTTCGAAGGCTGTTGCCCACTTCCAGACCCAGGAGCCCGCCGCCTATCAACAGGGCATTGGTTTTGCCGGCGGCAAAGGTCTGTATGGCCTGGGCATCCTTGAGACTGCGCAAGGTGAAAACCCCAGGCTTTTCGGCCCCTTTAATAGGCGGTACAAAGGAATAACCGCCGGTGGCCAACAAAAGTTTATCATAGGCGTACCGCTCTCCCGACTGGGTGACCACTTCTTTCCGGTCTTTATCGATTTCCTTAATTTTGGTATTCAGAAGAAGTTGGATCTTCTGGGCATCATACCAGGCGTTGGAACGGATCTGGAGTTTCGGCATCTCCAGTTCGCCGGCCAGGTATTCCATCAACCGTATGCGGCTGTAAAAAGGGAAGGCTTCATCGCTAAATATTTTGATTTCTCCGGCCGGGTCGGTTTTTCTGATGGTCTCTGCTGCGGTGGTGCCGGCAACCCCGTTGCCGATGATGATGTAGTTCATGGTGCAGGCCTCCTGATCGGTTTTACTAAAAGTTGAAGTTTACCTTTTTTCCTTCAAGCAATCGCCATATCCCTTTAAATCCGGAAAATATTTTCTATATATTCCCCGGTCCCGTGTCAGAATGGCATCGCATTTCTTCAGGGCAAAGCCGCCGATTAAAAAATCGGAAAGAAGATGTTCCTTTTGCGGTAAGGAACGGCCGCAACCCGGGCATTTGGCTTTGGTTTTTATCTTCAGATAATTAATCCAACGCTGACCGGCAACAATCGCTCCTTCAAGGTCGAAGGGATCAATCTGAATTTTATGGTCTTTTAAAAACGATGCGGTGAGTTTACTATCCCCTCCAAATTGAGGCAAAAGTTCGGCAAAGACGATGGCCGGGACGACCAAGCTTTCTTTGGCGGATAATGCCGAATAAAAGATTTCCTGAAAGGGTCTGAACTCATCTTTTAGAATATCAATAAAGATGGCAGTGTCTACACAAACCCTCATTAAACCGGACCTCGGATTTCATCCAGGTATTGGTCGGTCGTTTGGCTGCCTTTAAATTTGCCGCGCCACTTTTTTTTTAGCTCCCCGACCGGATTAACAATGAGTTCAAATCGAGTCCCTTTTTTAGCGATATCGACTTCCATACCTGGAATAATTCCTAAACCTTTACGAATCTCCGGGGGGATGGTGATTTGAAATTTTGCAGTCACTTTAGTCATTTTGTCAATTCCTTAAATAGTATACGTTACCTTCTAAAATAGTATGCAGGCCGGTTTTGATTGTCAAGGGAAAAATCAGGTGTCATCAAGAGTCTCAAAATAAACAAAAAGGCACCGGATCCCCCCGTATCAAGTATGGACCAGATTTCGTCAAGCCTGGAATGACAATGATGGGGGAAAGAAGAGATTTGCAAAAAAATATATAGTATAATCATTTCCAGAAAACAATACAAGAAAGAACCGCTATGAAACTCGTCCTCATCCAGCCGCCCGTCCAGGATTTTTATGATACGACCATAAGGCTCCAGCCTATCGGATTAGCTTATTTAAAGGGGGCGATGAAAAAGCACCTGCCGGAATGGGAAGTGGTTATCAAAGATTTTCATCAGGGGTGGGGCCGACGGACCATCGCCCTGCCCAAAGAGTTGGCCTATCTGAAAGACTATTATCCCTGGCCGGACCAAAGCCCTTTCTCATTATTTCACCATTATTATCATTTCGGGGCCTCTTTTGAAACCATTGCCCGGGAAGTGGCCTGCGAGAAGCCCGACCTGGTGGGGATCTCTTCCCTTTTTTCGCCATATTACCGGGAGGTGCTGAAATGCGCCGAATCCATCAAGAAGCAAATAGATTGCCCGATTGTTATCGGCGGGTCCCATTGCTCGGCCCTGCCCGAGTTGATGCTCCGCCATCCGGCCGTCGATTGGGTGATCCGGGGAGAGGGGGAAAGGCCTCTGGTGGAATTGATCAAGGCCTGGTCCTCGGGCCAGGGGTTGGAAGGGGTTCAGGGGCTCGGATACAAAAAAGACGGCCGTCTATTCCTGAATCCCCCGGGCGTCTCTTTCCCCATCGAGGAACTTCCCATTCCGGATCTTTCCGATTTGGCCCTGGAAACCTATACCTATGAAAAGCGACCTTTGTGCTTTATCATGACCTCCCGGGGCTGTCCGCATCAGTGTTCCTTTTGCTCGGTACACACCACCTTTCCCGGCTACCGAAGGCGATCGGTTCAGGATGTTTTTGAAGAAATCAGGCTTCGTTATCAGGAGGGATACCGGGTCTTCGATTTTGAAGACGACAATCTGACCTTCGACCAGGAAGAGGTAAAAAACCTCTGTGAAAAATTAGGCCGGGCCTTTCCGCCGGGGGAAATCGAACTACTGGCCATGAACGGCATCTCCTATCAGAGCCTGGATTCGGAATTGTTGATTTCGATGAAAGAGACCGGATTTACCCATCTGAACCTTTCGCTGGTCAGTTCCAGTCCCGTAATCCGGAGAGAAGCCCTTCGCCCCCAGGGGATGAAACACTATCTGACGGTGGTCCATGAGGCCTTCCGCTTAGGGTTTAAGATCGTCTCTTATCAGATATTAGGTCTGCCCGGTGAACCACTCAACTCCATGATCCGGACCTTGCAGGTCAATTCCCAGCTCCCGGTTCTTTTAGGCGCCTCCCCTTTTTATTTAACCCCCGGAACCCCCATCGCTCAAAAGTTTCCGGAACCGACCGAGGCCGATGTCCTTAAATCCCGTTTGACGGCCATGGTGATTGAAACCGATGATTTCAAACGGGAGGATATCTATACCCTTTTTGCCGCCACCAGGATGATCAATTTTTTTAAGGGGCTGCGGTTTCAAGACCCCACGATAAATCTTAATACGGCCCTGGGGATTGCCCGGAAGGGGGGAAGGAGGTCGGCCCTGGGGGCCGAGATTTTCGAAAAGCTTTTAACCGAAGGTCGACTCTATGCCGCCACTCAAGAAGGGTATCGGGATCTGCCGCGCTTTAGAGCAGATCTCTTTTCCGACCTTTGGTCCCGATTGGATCATATCAAAACCCAGGAGGGGAGAATCGTTAAAACGAGTTAAATCCTCAGGCCCGCCTGAAGCGGGCACCACGAACCATGAAAGTATCGAATATCGAATAATGAATGTCGAAGTAAGGTTGGTTTTAAACCCGTAACTCGTAACCCGAAACACGCAACTTTGTTTTCGAACTAAATACTGTCTTTTCAAAGGTAAAATACGGTTAATGCCCTATATCTCCTTGCTCCTGCCTCGATTAAAATAAAATTTTGGGATATAGAGGAAAACTATCATAGAAAGGAGGTGGATCGGGATGACTAATAAGCCGAACCCCACGGTGATGGCCAAGGAAGCTGCCTATTGGGATAAGATGAAGAAGGTCTTGAAGGAAAATCCTGGTAAGGTATGCCGCAAGTGAAAGAGTTGAAAATCTTAAACGTTGCTTGGATAGCAACGAAAACCGGTGGCGGATGGGCAGGTTGAAGAATATCCTGCTTATCCGCCATTTTCGCTCCATAATGGTTTAATAAGAAAATAAAGTTTCAAGTTTCAAGATGCAAGTTTCAAGTACGAAAAACCTTGGACCTTGAATCTATTTTCATGCTTCGTGGTGACCCAATAGGGCATGAGGGTTCAAAATGAATCGAACCCAACCGATTAAAAAAGTGAGGGTTTATGTTAGCGGATAATACTATGGATTTTTTTGTCCAGTGGCATCTCACCGAGCGCTGCAATCTTCGATGCCGGCATTGTTATCAGGAAGGAAAATCTTCTGAGGAACTTACCCGGCCTGAGATCCAACAGGTAGTGGAAGAAATTGCAGGGATGATTCAGGGATGGTCAGAGGCCTATGATATTTCCTTCGCGCCCAGTTTTAATGTCACCGGCGGAGAGCCTTTTCTCCGGCCGGACCTGTTTGAGATTTTAGAGACCATGGGCCAAAAGGGATTTGATCTATACCTGCTGTCCAACGGGATTTTGATAGACCGGGAAAAGGCGGAGCATCTTTTTCAGTTGGGAGTCAAGGGGGTTCAAATCAGCATGGAAGGGCCGGAAAGGATTCATGAATCGATCCGGGGGAAAGGGAGTTTCGCGGCCTCCCTGGGAGGGATCGATCAACTGCTGACCGCGGGCCTTAAAACCACCTTGAATATGACTTTATCTGAGATCAACGCCCCTTATCTGGAAGAGATGGCCGGCCTGGCCGATTCTCTCAAGGTGGACCGCCTTGGTTTTTCCCGCCTGGTCCCTTCAGGCCGGGGGGTGGGATTGCTGCCGCATATGCTGAGCAAGGAAAAACTAAAGGACCTTTATCTGAAAGTCTTTTCGATCCGGTTTCCTGGTCTGGAAATAGTCACCGGCGATCCGGTGGCCTCCCAAATGGACAGCTTTGCCGAGATGGTGGACTTGGGGGCTGTGCCCATGGGCGGCTGTGCGGCCGGGTTTTCCGGTCTGACCATTTTACCCGATGGAACGGTTACCCCCTGCAGAAGGCTCCCGATCCCCATTGGGAATGTCAAAGAAGACTCTTTGCGTGAACTTTGGGTTACTTCTCCGGTACTCGAAAAGCTCCGGGACAGGAGCCAGTACCAGGGCAAATGCGGTTCTTGCAACCGATGGGCCAATTGCCGCGGTTGCCGGGCCGTTGCCTATGCCTGTTCCCAATCCAGAGGAGAGAATGATTTCCTGGCCGAAGATCCCCAGTGTTTTTTGTAATATAAAAATAGGGGCCAGGGGCCGGGGGTCGGTTAAAGAATAGAGTTGCAAGATGCAAGTTTCAAGTTGCAAGGGGAAAACCTTGAACCCTGCCTTTCGCCTATTGCCCATAGCCCATCGCCTCAAAACATTTTCATGCTTCGTGGTGCCCAGAGGGGCATGAGGGTTTAGTATGAAAATGAAGTTACAAGTTTCAGGTTGCAAGATGCAAATAAGATAAATCGCTAAAAAGCATCTGCATGTTTGTAGATCGCGGTGCCCTGCCAGGCATGAGGCTTAGGCCGAAAATATGAATGGTGAATTCAATATTCGCTTATGCGTTTTAAAAGGCCTCTTTCCGGATGTCGATGTCTACTGCAATTTTAGTGGACCCGATCCCCCAAACCCGCCTTTTGGGACCTCAAAAAAATTATTACAGGCCCATTTTAGATGGCACCTATATTAATATTCCCTGCCAGATCAATAGGTTGTCTAATAGAGCCAAACCAGTCCCCAGTCCTTTAATCCCCAAAACTAAAGTAAATCCCCGGCTTTTCGAACAAGAAGAGAAACCCCCCAAATAATAACCTTTGTCAGAATAATAGAGATATAAAAGTTCCCATAAAAGATCTGATCCTTTTGGTTGACTTTAACTGTTTGTTATGATTTAAATTGTTTATCTTGGGTCCTTTAAAATTTTTTTGAACGTGAAGGCCTGGGTCGTGGATCAAATGAGAAGGCTAATATGCCGTGTATGATAAAAGTCCTTTAGCGGGTATCAAAAGCTGGCCCAGGGACGACCGTCCCAGAGAGAAGCTGCTCAGGAAAGGCCCCGGCGCGCTTACCAATTCGGAGCTTCTGGCCATCCTCTTGCGTACCGGCATAGAGGGCCTAAGCGCCATCGATCTGGCACGCCGGATTGTCGAAAAGTTCGGCACCTTCCGGAATATGAGCCATACGGACCTGCGGGAGTGGAGGGAAATCAAAGGGCTGGGCCCGGCCAAGATCGCCCAGATTATGGCCGCCCTTGAGATCGGGCGGCGGTTCCGGGAGGATGAGGCCCTTCTCGCCAAACAGAAAATTACCTCGGCCCAGGATATCGTCGATATCATCATGCCCCACTTGCGGGACCTCAAAACAGAAATGTCGAAAGTGGTCTATCTGAACAGTGATGACAGGATCATCGATATCGGCGATGTGGCTACCGGTACCGTTAATCAGGCCAGACCCATTATCCGGGAGATTGTCCATGGGGCCCTCCAGAAGTTTGCAGCGGCCATCGTTTGCGTCCACAACCACCCCAGCGCCAATATAACGCCGAGTCCGGAAGACCAGAAATTTACACGGGAACTCACCGCCGCAGGGAAATTAATGGGCATCAAGGTTCTGGACCACATCATTATCGGCGGCGATACATTTTATAGCTTTGCCAATGAGGGAATGCTGGAGTAAGTATGGTCAATCAAGATCCGGAACAGATAGCCCGCGATAATATCGACAGACAATTGACCGCTTGTGGTTGGGTTATTCAGGATAAAACACAAATCAACCTGAATGCCGCTTTGGGCGTAGTCGTTCGTAAGTATTACACCCAGGAAGGAAAACAACTGGATTATGCCTTGTTTGTAAATGGTAGGCCCGTGGGTGTCATTGAAGCCAAAGCCGAAGACAAGGGATTTCAACTTATCCAGGCCGAAAGCCAATCCAAGGATTATGCCGACAGCAAACTGAAACACCTCAACAATGAGCCATTGCCCTTTGTCTTCGAAAGCACGGGCGCGCTGACTCGTTTTACGGACTATCGCGACCCCAAACCCCGTTCAAGATCCGTCTTTACCTTTTATCGACCGGAAACCTTCCGGGAATGGTTGAAGCGGGGCAATTCCCTTCGACGCCGGGTTTTGGATATCCCTTCCCTGAAAAGCATAGGGCTTCGGGATTGTCAGATCGCGGCTATCAACAATCTGGAGGGTTCTTACCGCAGAAACCAGCCCAAGGCCGTGATTCAAATGGCTACCGGTTCAGGCAAAACCTATACGGCTGTTACGGCCATTTATCGCCTCCTGACCTATGCCAAGGCCAACCGGGTCCTATTTCTCGTAGATACGAAAAACCTGGGCGAGCAGGCCGAACAGGAGTTCATGGCTTATGTGCCCAATGACGACAACCGCAAGTTTTCCGAACTCTATGGGGTCCACCGACTGAAATCGAGCTTTGTGCCCACTGACAATCAGGTCTATATCAGCACTATCCAGCGTCTCTATTCGATCCTCAAAGGAGAAGAATTGGACGAAAAAGCCGAAGAGACCAATCCCGGGGAAATCAAATGGGAAAAGCGTCAACCGCTGCCCGTAATATATAACCCCAAATTGTCCGTTGAATTTTTCGATTTCATTGTCATCGACGAATGCCACCGCAGCATCTATAACCTCTGGAAACAGGTGCTCGATTATTTCGACGCCTTTCTCATCGGCCTTACGGCCACGCCCGACAACCGCACCTTTGGTTTTTTCAATCAGAACGTGGTCAGTGAATATCCTCATGAGCAAGCCGTTATTGACGGCGTCAATGTGGGCAGCGACGTGTATCTCATTGAAACGGAGATCACCCGGCGAGGGGGGACGATATGGAAAGGCCAATATGTGGACCACCGGGAAAAGCTTACCCGCAGGAAACGCTGGGAACAGTTGGATGAGGATGTCGTCTATTCCCAGAAGCAGCTTGATGACGATGTGGTCAATCCCAGCCAGATTCGTACCGTTATAAGTACCTTTAAAGAGCACCTGCCGGAAATGTTCCCTGACCGCAAAGACGAGAAGGGCGAGTTCGAGGTGCCCAAAACGTTGATATTCGCCAAAACCGACAGCCACGCCGACGATATCATTCAGATTGTTCGGGATGTGTTTGGGGAAGAAAACCGCTTTTGCCAAAAAATAACCTATGGCAGCGATGACCCGAAGAGCACTCTGGCCCAGTTCCGCAACGACTACCTCCCCCGTATCGCCGTCACGGTGGATATGATCGCCACTGGCACGGACGTGAAGCCCCTGGAATGTCTGCTCTTTATGAGGGATGTGAAAAGCCGCAATTACTTTGAACAGATGAAGGGCCGGGGCACGCGGACCATCACGCTCGATGACCTGAAGAAGGTGACGCCCTCGGCCAGATACACCAAAGACCACTATGTAATTGTCGATGCCGTAGGGGTTACTAAAAGCCTGAAGACCGACAGCCGGCCTCTGGAGAAAAGGCCGGGCGTACCGCTCAAGGATTTGCTGGCCGCCATTACCGTGGGGGCCCGGGACGAAGAGTTGTTTACCTCCCTGGCCAATCGCCTTATCCGTTTGGAGAAACAACTTACGGAAAAAGAAAAGGCCGCCTTTGGCGAAAAGGCCAATGGCAAAACTGTCACCCAGGTTGCCGGAGAATTGCTCAATGCCTACAACCCCGATATCCTGGAAGACCTGCGCCTCATGGTGGAACAGGAAAACCCCGGTGCCGCACCGGATGAAAAAAAGGAAAAGCTGAAAACCCTTACCTCCGCTCTGCAAAATCAGGCGGCCGGCACCTTTACCGGCGATCTCAATACCTATATCGAAAACGTGCGAAAGGTACACGAACAGATCATCGATACCATAAACCTCGACCGGGTTAGGGACACGGGCTGGGAAAAGGACAATAAAGATAGAGCCCGGGAACTGGTAAAATCGTTTACCGAATGGATAATCCGCCATAAGGATGAAATCACGGCCCTCCAGATCTTCTATGACCAGCCTTACCGCAGGCGGGATCTGACCTTCAGGATGATCAAGGAACTGACGGAGACAATTGTTGCCGATAAACCTACCCTTGCCCCGCTGCACGTGTGGGGCGCTTACGAGGTTCTGGAAAAAGTCAGCGGCCAGGTGAAAAACGAGTTTGTAGCCCTCGTCTCCCTTATTCGCAAGGTAGCCGGGATAGACACCGTGCTTACCTCTTATGACAAAACAGTGGACAAGAATTTCCAGGATTGGGTATTCAAAAAACAAGCCGGTGCCTTGAAATTCACCGAAGAACAGATGGGGTGGCTCAGGATGATCAAGGACCATATTGCCGCATCGGTTATCATTGCCCTCGATGATTTGGATTACACGCCTTTTAACGAAGACGGCGGCAGGGGGAAGATGTGGCAACTTTTCGGCAATGAAGCGGAAAACATCATCAACGAAATGAACGAGGCTCTGGCGGCGTAGGATGGGTGAGAACAGGACAATACCGAAGGGATGGGAAGCTGTTAAGTTGGGTGAAATTGCAAATTATGTTAATGGTAAAGCTTTTAAGCCAACCGAATGGAGCAAAGAAGGATTGCCAATTATCAGAATTCAGAATCTTAATCGCGAAGAATCCCAGTTCAATTATTGTAACTTTTCTGTAGATGAAAAATACTATGTTGAAAAGGGGGATTTACTGTTTGCATGGTCAGGAACCCCGGATACATCATTTGGTGCACATATTTGGTTAGGTGCTCGCGCCGTATTGAATCAGCATATTTTCCGAATCATTATTGATGAGACCAAAATCACAAAACAGTTTTACCTATATGCCCTGAATCACAAAGTTAAAGAATTTGTGAGTAAGGCACATGGCACAGCAGGACTTGCACACATAACTAAAAATAAATTTGAAGAATCAATTATTAGCTTACCACCCATTCCTGAACAAAACCGCATTGTCGCTAAAATAGAAGAGCTGTTCAGCAGTTTGGATAAAGGCATCGAAAACCTCAAAACCGCGCAGCAGCAACTCAAGATATATCGGCAGGCGGTCTTGAAATGGGCCTTTGAGGGGAAGCTGACGAATAAGAATGTCGTGGATGGAGAATTGCCGGAGGGTTGGAAGTGGGTGAGGTTAGGCGAAGTCTGCACAAATGTTGAATACGGCTCTGCCGCTAAGTCAAAGGAAAAAGGGCAGGTGCCTGTCCTTAGAATGGGGAATATCCAAGATGGTAAATTTAACTGGGACGATTTGGTCTTCACGGATGATGAAGTTGAGATCAATAAATATTTACTGAAAAGAAACGATATCCTTTTCAATAGAACAAATAGCCCCGAATTGGTTGGAAAAACTGCGATGTACAAAGGTGAACGTCCCGCAATATTTGCTGGCTATCTCATTAGAGTTATTTGTATTGAAGATTTAGTTGATGCCGCCTATTTGACTTATTATCTCAACTCACATGCTGCAAGAAAATATGGTAGCTCTGTCAAAAGTTTCGGAGTGAACCAAGCCAACATTAACGGAACAAAATTAAAATCATATCCTTTGCCTTTACCGCCATTTGCTGAACAGAATCGTATCGTCGCCGAAATTGAATCCCGTCTGTCCGTTTGTGACAGAATCGAAGATACGATTAACGAAAGCCTGAAGCAGGCCGAGGCTTTGCGGCAAAGCATTTTAAGGAAAGCCTTTGAGGGCAAGCTCGTTCCCCAAGACCCGAATGATGAACCGGCAGCTATATTGCTGGAACGGATACGGGCAGAACATGCAACCCAAACTGCGGAGCAGCGTTATATTAATAGCCGCAGAGCGGCGAAATGTTAATAGCTGCGGAGCAGCGGTATGTCAATAGCTCCATAGGAGCGGCATAATCCCATGGCTAATACCTACACCCAATTATATGTTCATGTCGTTTTTGCCGTAAAAGGCCGGGCTAACCTTATCGCTCACGGCCGGAAAGAAGAATTGTATAAATACATCAGCGGCATAATCAGCCATAAAAACCAAAAAACAATGATAATCAATGGCATATCCGACCATATTCATCTGTTGATTGGATTAAAACCTGACTCCAACCTCTCAGATTTAATCAGAGACATAAAAGCAAACTCATCCAAATTCATCAACGAGAAGAAATGGATTGAAGGAAAATTTGAATGGCAAACCGGATTTGGTGCCTTTTCCGTTGGGCAATCCCAGATTGAAAAGGTGGTTCAGTATATTCAAAACCAGGAAGAACACCACAGAAAGAAGACCTTCAGAGAAGAATATGTTGATTTTTTGAAAGCTTATAAGATCGATTATAAAACGGATTATATTTTTGAAGTGATTTAATGGCACACCTACGGAGCCATTAATATCACGCTCCTACGGAGCTATTAATATCACGCTCCTACGGAGCT
>CAZVHO010000028.1:47822-49646 GCA_964627515.1 uncultured Thermodesulfobacteriota bacterium
ATTAATATCACGCTCCTACGGAGCTATTAATATCACGCTCCTACGGAGCTGGTGGAATAAATAGAAATAAATGAACAAGCTATTAATATGTCGCACCTCTGGTGCTAAAAGAAAAAAATCAAATGAGTAATGAAACCCACAATACCTCCGGCATTATCAGCAAGGTCTGGAGCTTCTGTAATACCCTGCGTGACGACGGCGTCGGTTATGGCGACTACCTGGAGCAGCTTACCTATCTGCTCTTTCTGAAAATGGCCGATGAGTTCAGCAAGCCGCCTTATAACCGGAAACTGCCCATCCCAAAGAAATACGGTTGGGAGAGCCTTACGGTAAAACGTGGCGCTGAGCTGGAAGGACATTATACCACATTGCTCCGCGAGCTGTCCCAGGCCAAGGGCATATTGGGGCAAATATTTACCAAAAGCCAGAACAAAATTCAGGACCCGGCCAAGCTCTTCAAGCTCATCGATATGATCGATAAAGAGCAGTGGACCGTCATGGGGACGGATGTCAAGGGCAAGATTTATGAGGGCCTGCTGGAGAAGAACGCCGAGGATACCAAGAGTGGTGCCGGACAGTACTTCACACCCCGCGCCCTGATTAGAGCCATGGTCGCCTGTGTCCAGCCCCAGCCCATGAAGACCATTGCCGACCCTGCCTGCGGCACAGGCGGTTTCTTCCTGGCGGCCTATGACTACATCTCCGATTCTAAACACTTCAATCTCACCCGAGAAGGAAAAGAGTTTCTGAAAAACAGGACCTTTTACGGCAACGAGATTGTGGCCGGCGCACGCAGGTTGGCCCTTATGAATTTGTTTCTCCACAATATTGGGGATATCGATTCGGAGGCCTTCATTCTGTCTACTGATTCGCTGGTGGCCGACTCAGGTCTGCGGGTCGATTATGTCCTCACCAATCCGCCTTTTGGGAAGAAGAGCAGCATGACTTTTACTAATGAGGAGGGCGAGCAGGAGAAAGAAGACCTCACCTACAACCGGCAGGATTTCTGGGCCACTACCAGCAACAAGCAACTCAACTTTGTCCAGCAAATCCATACTATGCTCAAGACGAGCGGGAAGGCCGCCGTCGTTTTGCCCGACAATGTGTTGTTTGAGGGGGGCGCAGGCGAAACCGTCCGGAAAAAAATTTTGGAGACAATGGAACTGCACACCATCCTGCGGCTGCCCACGGGTATATTCTACGCCCAGGGCGTCAAGGCCAACGTCCTCTTTTTCGATAATAAACCGGCTGCCAAGAACCCTTGGACACGAGAGGTCTGGATTTACGATTACCGGACCAATATCCGTCATACCCTGAAGAAATCACCCCTCAAGCTTGAAGATCTCAAAGACTTTATACACTGCTATAATCCCTCAAACAGGCAAAAGCGCAAGGAAATCTGGCACCCGGAGAAAAATCCCGAAGGGCGTTGGCGCAAGTTCACCTATGAGGAGATTGTAAACCGCGACAAGACCAGTCTGGACATTACCTGGCTCAAAGACAAAAGCCTTGCCGACCTCGACAACCTGCCCGACCCGGATCTCCTGGCCGGCGACATCATCGAAAATCTCGAAGCGGCGGTAGAAAGCTTTAAAGAAATTATGGTGAGCATTAATGGGAAATAAGGTCTTTAGGGTTGATGATTATAAAAAATAGATTGGAATCAAACAAAGGAGCCGATTGAACCGTGCCGAAGACAAAAAGAGATCGGAATAAACCGAATCTCTACATCATTGCCGGTCCGAATGGATCAGGGAAAACCACCTTTGTTAAACAGGGATTATCACAGGCACTAAATAATATCATTTTTAGGTGAAGGAGAAT
>CAZVHO010000029.1:0-10904 GCA_964627515.1 uncultured Thermodesulfobacteriota bacterium
GGCGCAGTCGATTTTATTTCCAAGCCATTCCAACGGGATGAACTCCTGGCCCGGGTGCGAACCCATTTGGAATTGCATCAGTTGCGGGCCGGGCTCGAAGAACAGGTGACGATACAAACGGCCGAATTACGCAAGTTGAAGGATGAGATTTTACGTGAACGGGATTTTTCCAATGAAATGTTGAACAGCCTGCCGGGCATTTTTTATCTTTTCGATCAAACCGGAAAGTTTTTGCGTTGGAATAAAAACTTTGAACAGGTCACCGGGTATTCTGCTGAGGAGATCGAACGGATGAGTCCACTCGACCTGTTTGTCGGCCCTGATAAGGCTTTAATCCAGGAAAGAATTCAAGAGACTTTTGACAAGGGCTATGCAGAAACGGAAGCGGAACCGATTTCCAACGACGGGAAGGAGGCCCCTTATTATTTCACCTGCCGGAAAATCACCATCGAAGGGAAACCCTGTCTGATCGGTATGGGGATCGACATTACGGAGCGTAGGATTGCTGAAGATGCTCTACGGAAAAGCGAGGAAAAATATCGCACCATTCTTGAAACGATTGAAGATGGGTATTACGAGGTGGATCTGTCCGGCAAATTCACCTTTTTCAATGATGCCTTGACCCGGATCCATGGATATTCCAGGGAAGAGATGATGGGTATGAACAATCGACAATATACCGATGAGGAAAACGCCCGGAAATTGTATCGCAATTTTAACCAGGTGTATCTTACCGGGCAACCTTCCAAAGGCACCCCCTTTGAAATTATAACCAAAAACGGGGAAAGAAAAGAATTAGAAACCTCGGTTTCTTTGATAAGAGATCTATCCGGTAAGCCCATAGGGTTCAGGGGCATCGCTCGTGATATTACCGAACTCAGACGGACCCAAAAGGCTTTAACCGATAGCGAAGAACGGTTTCGTATTGTTGCCGAAAGCACAAATGATTTTATTTTTGAATGGAATCTTAAATCAGGCCAAATGGAATGGTTCGGCACGACTGTTGAGAAACTCAAGGATCTTTTAGATGAAATCCCCCAAACCGTTACCGCCTATGAAAAAATGGTTCATCCTGAAGACCATGATCGTCTTGTAGTGGCCACCCAACGGCATTTGGACAAACAGGAGCCCTTTCTGGAAGAATACCGGATCATCGGTAAGGAAGGAAAAATCATTCACTTGAGAAGTTCCGGGATTTGTTTAAGGAATGATAAAGGGAGACCTTATAAATGGGTGGGGGCCTTGAGCGACATTACCGAGCGCAAAAAGAAGGAGGAGGAACTCAAGCAAAGCATTGATAAATTACATAAGGCTATGGGGGGGATCATTCAGGCCATGGCCTTGACTGTGGAAACCCGTGATCCATACACCGCCGGTCATCAACGCCGGGTTGCCGATCTGGCCCGTTCCATCGGTCAGGAAATGGGGCTGTCCAAGGATCAGATTGAGGCCATCCGCATGGCCGGGACGGTACATGATTTAGGAAAAATCTCGTTACCGGCCGAGATTTTAAGTAAACCCACCAAACTTTCCACATTGGAATTCAGCCTGATCAAGGTTCACCCCCAAACCAGTTATGAAATCTTAAAAGATATCGAATTCCCCTGGCCTGTTGCCCGGATTGTCTCCCAACATCATGAGAGGATAAACGGCTCAGGATACCCTTTTGGCCTTAAAGACCGGGAAATCCTCTTGGAAGCCAAGGTGTTAATGGTGGCCGATGTGGTCGAAGCCATCGCCTCCCACCGGCCATACCGCGCGGCTTACGGGATAGAAGTGGCCTTGGATGAAATTTCTAAAAACAAGGGGATACTTTATGATCCCGAGGCGGTGGAGGCCTGTCTGAAGCTATTTAAGGAAAAGAGATTTAAATTGGAATAGATGATCTTCGGAAAAGAAGTTATTTTTGATGGTCTCGTAAAAACTCGTCATTCCCGCGCAGGCGGGAATCCAGGCCAGACCTAACTAATTAGAAACACTGGATTCCCGTTTCCACGGGAATGACGATAATGGGTGCTTCCGGACTTTTTACGAACTTGTCATTTTTAATAACCTTTCGTCTTTCTCATTTCATCATGAAAGGCCATGTTGAAAAATGGATGAAAATAAAGAAGAAAAAAAATGTTCAGAAGAAGCCCTGCGTCAATCCGAAGAGCGATACCGGTCCATACTGGACAACATGGAAGACGGATATTTTGAGGTCGATCTGGCCGGCAACATGACCTTTTGTAATCGAGCCGAGGCCCGAATGTTTGGACTTACCCCGGAAAAGATGATCGGTATGAATTACCGGGAATACACCGATCCCGAAAATGCCAAAAAGGTATTGGAAATTTTTAACCAGGTTTACCGGACCGGCTTACCCCATAAAGGGTTTGAATGGGAGGTGATTATTTGGGATGGGTCAAAGTTTTATGTGGAAACCTCGGTCTCCCTGATCCTGGATTCCAATAATCAGAAGATCGGTTTTCGAGGAATTCTCCGGGATATCACCAGACAGAAACAGGTCGAAGCCGCCTTAAAGGAATCAGAGGAGAAATACCGGAGTATCCTGGAAAATATTCAGGAAGGCTATTATGAAACCGACCTGAAAGGGAATTTCGTCTTTTTTAATCAAGCCTTCTGCAATATCCTGGGATTTAATCAAGAGGAACTGAGGGGCATCAATCATAAGGAATTCGTCGATCCCGAAGAAGCCCGCAAGGTTTATGAAATTTTTAACCAGGTATACCGGACCGGTGAATCCGCCAAGGCTTATGGTTGGGAAGTGTTCAGAAAAGACGGGTCGAAAGGATATGTGGAAGTTTCTATATCTATACAGAGGGATTCGGTTGGCGACCCTGTCGGGTTCAAGGGCATTGCCAGAGATGTGAGTGAGCGCAAGTGGGCCGAGAATGCCTTAAAGGAGAGCGAAGCCAAATACCGGACCCTCTTTGAGGCCGCCCAGTCGGCCATTTTTTTGATCCATGAGGGACAATTTCTTGATTGTAATTCGCATACCTTGAAAATTTTCGGATGTGCCCGGGGGCAGATAATTGCGAAAAGACCCTTTGATTTCTCTCCTCCCAGACAACCGGATGGTCGGGATTCGAATGAAAAAGCCCTGGAAAAAATCCGGGCGGCCATAGAAGGGGAGCCTCAGTTATTTGAATGGAAGCATCTCCGTTTGGATGGAACCCCTTTTGATGCCGAAGTGAGCCTGAACCGAATCGAAATAGAAGGCGAATTGTTTATTCAGGCCATCGTAAGGGATATTACCCATCACAAACAGGTTGAAGAGGCCTTAAAAACCATGTCTCTTATGGATGACTTGACCGGCCTTTGCAATCGAAGGGGTTTTTTAACCCTGGCCGGGCAGGAATTAAAGATGGCCAGCCGCTTGAGACGGGGGACCTATTTGCTCTTCATCGATCTGGATGATCTGAAAACCATCAATGACACCCTGGGGCATCTGGAAGGGGATCAGGCCTTGATCGAAACCGCCCGGATCTTAAAAGAGACCTTTCGCGATCCGGATATCCTGGCCCGTATAGGAGGGGATGAGTTTGTGATCCTGGCCGTGGAAGGGGCATCGGAAGCCGGTCCGAATGTCCTTATGAAAAGGTTGCGAAAGAACCTTGATCTTTACAATCAAAACTCAAACCGGGCCTTTAAGCTGTCCTTAAGCATGGGGGCGGTGGGTTACGATCCTGAAGCCCCGGTTTCTATCGAAACCCTGCTGGTCCAGGCCGACAATATGATGTATGAAGAGAAACAGAGGAAAAAGAATTCTAAATCCTAAACCGCCGCAACCGCAGGGAATTGCTGACCACCGAGACCGAGCTGAAGGCCATGGCGGCCGAGGCCAGGATCGGGTTGAGCAGGATTCCCCAGAAGGGATAGAGGATACCGGCGGCGATGGGGATGCCCAGGACATTGTAAAAAAAAGCCCAGAAGAGATTTTGCCGGATGGTCCGGATAGTCTTTTGGGAAAGCTTTATGGCCGTGATGATGACCCGGAGGTCATCGCGGATCAGGGTAATATCCGAGGCCTCCATGGCCACATCCGTACCGGTGCCGATGGCGATCCCGACGTCGGCCTGGGCCAGGGCCGGGGCATCGTTGATACCGTCGCCGACCATGGCCACCTTTTTGCCTTCTTTTTGCAGTTTCTTGATCTGTTCGGTCTTGTCCTGGGGCAGGACTTCGGCCAGGACGCGGTCAAGATGGAGTTGCCGGCCGATGGCCTGGGCGGTCTGTTGATTGTCTCCGGTCAGCATGACCACTTCCAAACCCATGCGTCTGAGTTCGGCCACCGCCTCCTGGGAATGTTCTTTCAGAGTGTCGGCCAGGGCCAGCAAACCGACGATCTTTCCGCTACGGGCAACGTACATCAGGGTTTTCCCCTGGTCGGCTACGGCCTGGGCCTGCTCGATGACGCCTGTCAAATCCAGTCCCCTGGAGTCCATCAAGCGTTTATTGCCGATCAGGATTTCCCGGCCTGCTTCCTCGGCCATGACCCCCTGTCCGCTTAAGGCCTGAAAGTGCTCTATCGCCGATAGTGGAAGGTTTTCCTCTTTGGCCTTGCGGACTATGGCTTCTCCCAAAGGATGTTCCGAATTCCGTTCCACCGAGGCGGCTAAAATCAGCAGTTCCCTGGTATCGATTCCCTCCCAGGGGATAATATCGGTCACGGCTAATTGGCCTTTAGTCAAGGTGCCGGTCTTGTCAAAGACAATGGTGGTCAGTTGATGGACCGATTCCAGACTTTCCCCGCCCTTGATCAGGATACCGTTTTCCGCCCCTTTACCTGTTCCGACCATGATGGCTGTCGGGGTGGCCAGGCCCAGGGCACAGGGACAGGCAATGATCATCACGGCCACAAAATTAAGTAAGGCGAAGGTCAGGGTAGGGGGGGGACCCCAAAAATACCAGATCACAAAAGTCAGGGACGCAATCCCCATCACCACGGGCACAAAAACACCGGCCACCTGGTCGGCCAGACGCTGGATCGGGGCCTTGCTGCCCTGGGCCTGTTCCACCAGCAGGATGATCTGGGCCAGGGCCGTTTCCTCGCCGATCCGGGTGGCTTCAAAAACAAAGCTGCCGCTTTTGTTCAGGGTGGCTCCGATGACCTCGTCTCCCGGGTTTTTGTCCACCGGGAGGCTCTCTCCGGTCAGCATGGATTCATCCACAGCCGAACGCCCTTCCTTTATGCGGCCATCCACCGGGATCTTCTCTCCCGGTCGGACCAGAATAAGATCCCCTTTCCGGACCTCCTCCACCGGGATATCCTGTTCCTGATTTTCCCGAATGACCCTGGCCGTCTTCGGGGCCAGGCCCATCAGTTTGCGAATGGCCTCAGAGGTCTGTCTCTTGGCCCGGGCTTCCAATAACCGGCCTAAGAGGATGAGGGCAATAATCATGGCCGCACTGTCGAAGTAGACTGTCGGGATCAAGCCGCTTTTTAAAAAGAGAGAAGGGAAAAAGGTAGCTATGGTAGAATAGATATAGGCCGATAAAGTCCCCACGGCGATCAGGGTATTCATGTCGGCACTGCCATGGCGGGCCGCACTCCAGGCCCCTGTAAAAAACTGCTTCCCGGCCCAGAACTGGACCGGCGTGGTCAGGATAAAAAGGATATAAAAAAGGATATGGTGCGGCACTTCCCGCAAGTAGGGGATATAGTGAGGCATGGAAAGGACCATGATCAAGGCCCCGCTGATGACACTGAAGATGAATTTCTTTTTGATCAGGGCCAGTTCTCTTTGCCGTTCTTCCCGTTCCCGGTCCCGGAGTTCGGCCCTGGCCAGGCCCCGGAACTGGTAGCCGGCCTCTTCGATGGCCTTTTTTAATATTTCCAGATCGACTTTCTTCGGGTCGTAAGTTACCTGGGCCTTTTCAGTGGCAAAGTTGACCGCCGCCTGTTCCACCCCTTCGATCCCCCCCAGGGCCCTTTCCACCCGGACCACACAGGCGGCACAACTCATTCCCCCCACGGACAGGTCGGTTTTTTCCAGGTCTTTCTTGTCGCTATTTTCCATTATCCTTATATGCTTTTCAAAATCGGCTCAATTTTTTCATATAAAGGTAAGTAACTTCAATCGATTTGTCAAATCATCCCTTGAAAAATGAGGAAAGTTGACAGAATACAAGATAATCTGATAAGAGAAAGTAAAACGGTAAACGAAGGTTGATCAAATCATGGGCTTATTTTTTTTCAAACGGAACAAGAAGGGGAAATTGCCTCCGGAAATAATCCTGGAAGGTTTTAAAGAGGAAATTAGTGAAGAATTAAAAGATATTAAAAAGATTCTGCGCCGCCAGGGGCTTCAGTTGGAGGTCTTGAAAAAAGAACTTCAGGAAAAGCAGCCGGAAAAGGACAGCGGAATAATACCTTCTTTTATTGAAATTGCCGAGGACTTTTTTCATCTGGAGAGATCTTTCAAGAACCGGTCAACCCTATCCATCAGTCAAATTCAGGCCTTTGGGATGGTCTGGGAACGAATAGAAACCCTCCTGGAATCCCTGGGCATCACCCTTATTCGAACACGAGGGGGGGCTTATGATCCCCGCTTGTATGAGGCCATCGAGACGGTTCCGGGCGATTATGGCCCTCCAAAGGTTAAAGAAGTTGTCCTGCCAGGTTACCAGATTCAAGGAAAAGTAATTAAGGCCGCCAAGGCCATCATCGAGCAATAACATGCCGCAGTTCCATTAGAAAGGACCAACCATGAAAGAAATCCTCTGTGGTATTGATCTGGGTACGACCAATTCCTGTATTGCTTATCTGATGAATGGGAAAGCCGTCTCCATACCCGTGGAAGAAGGGGACCCTATAGTCCCCTCCGTGGTCAGCCTGGATGAAATCAGCAATAAACTCTTGGTGGGGAAACAGGCCAGGAATCGTCAATCGGCCTTTCCCGATCATACGGTTTTTTCCATAAAACGGCTGATGGGCAAGGACCATTCCACCCGCCTGGGCAGCCGGACCTTTTCCCCGGAAGAAATATCTTCTATTATCATCCGGTATCTTGTGGACAAGGGACAAGAGATCGTCGGGGAAAAGATCACCAACGTCGTTATCACTGTTCCGGCCTATTTTAATGATGCCCAGAGAAGGGCCACCATCCGGGCCGGGGAGCTGGCCGGGGTGGAAGTCACCCGCATCATTAATGAACCGACGGCCGCTTCCCTGATTTATGATTATTCCACCCTCCAGGGGGAAACGGACAATCCTTATGTATTGGTTTATGACCTGGGGGGCGGGACCTTCGATGTTTCCATTTTGGAGGTAAAAGGGGAGATAAAGGAGGTTTTGGCCTCTTGTGGGGATACCTCCCTGGGAGGAGATGACTTTGATCAAAGGTTGATCGATTTTTTTCTGCGGCATCTTAAGGGGGAAACAGGCATTGATCTGTCCGGAAGCCAAAGGTCCGTCCGGGTACGATTAAAAGAGATTGCCGAAAAAACCAAGATTGCCCTTTCCGATCATCCTTATGTATCGGTCAAGGAGGTGGGTATTGCCACCATCGACGGAAAACCGGTTAATCTGGATATTGAGCTATCCAGAAGGGAATACGAAGACCTGATCCGGGATTATGTTCAAAAAACAACGGAGAAGGTGGAAGAGGCATTAAAAGAGGCCCATCTGGTTCCTGAAGATATAGGGAAGATCATCCTTGTAGGGGGGTCAACCAAAACCCCTCTGGTCCAGGAAGGGTTAACCCGGATGTTTGATCGGCCCATATACCATTCCATAGACCCTGATCTTTGCGTGGGGCTCGGGGCGGCAGTTCAGAGCGGTTTAATAGCCGGGGAGCCCCTGGGACATATCCTTTTGGATGTGACCGCCCATTCTTTAGGGGTCAAAACCATTGATACCATCGATTACGAAACCGATGATGCCGATTTCTTTTCCGTTATCATCAGAAGGAACACGCGCATCCCGGTCCGGAAAGGAGAGGTCTATTATACGATCCACGATGGACAGAAGGGGGTGGATGTGGAAATCTTCCAGGGAGAAAGCCCTTCCTGCAAGGAAAATACCCTGATTGGCCGGTTTTACTTTCCCCTGAAGCCGTCTCCTGACCAAAGTCCGGTCCTGACTGAATTCGCCTATGATAAGGAAGGGATCGTCCACATTGTCGTGGACCAAAAGGGGTACCATAACCGCAGGGAAGTGACCCTTGATGTGCGCCGGAAAAAGATCCTGGAAGAACCGGAAGAGGAGACGGACCAGGAAATAATTAATTATATCCTGGAAAAGGCCAGAAAATTGAAGGACCATCCTGATCTTTCGGTGGAATTCCAAAAGGAGTTAACGGAACTGGCCTTAAGGTACGAAGAGGCATTGAAAAGGGAGGGAGACAGCAAAGAATTAGATGACCTGGAAGACCTCTTGGTTGGCAAAATGGAGGAGGCCGAGGAGAGGCTCGAACCCGGTGAGTAAAGCCAAGCAGAAACGGATCAGAAAGGAGCTTGATAAATATTATCAAACCGGAAATTACTGGGAGTGGCTCCGGAGCATTGAAAGGGAAGGGCTTAGGGCCTCTTATAACCAGGAATGGGTTGAGGCCTGGAAGAAGGTGGTGCAGCGCAGCTTTCGTCTCATGAAGCATCTCCAGGAATTTTTCGAGCGGTCCGGCTCCTTTAAAGAGGTTCCGGATTTTCCGGATTTAACCTTGCTCCGGCTTTTGAAACAGCTTATGGAAGGAAAAGAGGTCCACCGGGAGCTTTCTGCTCTGGTCGGATTAAGTCCACCCGGAAACGCCTTTAGGGAAAAGGCCTTGTCCTGGAAAGAGGGACCTTTCAAGGAAGAAAAAGCGGAGCGGATTTTAACTCCGATGATCACCCAACCCGGACAGATCGACAAAAAAAATTATGATCAATTGGCCGTGCTTATCCAGGGGACCGACCTGTCCAACCCGGTCCGGGGGCTTGGGGAAGGCATGAAAAGGCTGCGGAAGGTAACCGGCCCGGGCGGTTTGAAAAAAAACCTGACTGACGACAAAATGAGGATCCTGGAGGAACTGGATGTAGATCTGCTGGAGATTTCCAAAAAGATGCCTCCAAACCTTTTCCCTGTCCTGATCTACCCCTTCCTGGTGCAATTAGCCCAATTTTTTGAACTCAAATCTAAAAAGGAATCCTATTCCCTTCTATCCAGAGTAGTCTCGACTATTCCCTTTCTGTTTGAGCGGCTGGCCGGCGATAAGGCCCAGGCCATTAAAGGGCTACTTCTGGGATTTCAGAAAACCCGGCTTTCCTCTCGGGCGGTCTCGGCCTTAGCAGAACAGGCCTCTAAGGCCGATTTCGAGGGGAAAATAAGCCTCCTGGGCCAGATCCGTTCTCTGGTGCAACATCAGGACTCCGAGGAATTGTTGGCCCTGTTCCAAATGGTCTATCAAGAGGTCCTGAGGGCAATCGGTGAGAAGGCCGTCCATCTGAACGTCAGGCAAAAAAAAGAATTGCCATTGGTACTGGGGCCGATTTTAAAACGAGACCTCGATTTGCTCTGGCAGGGGGGAGATACCTGCGGGGATTTCTCCCAATTGGCTGAATTGATGAAAGCCATTGGCGAGATCGGATGTCTGGACCGGAAATTAGCCCTTCTTGCCTTAGTCGGTGCGGAAAAGGGAAGAGAGAAAAAGCTAAGAGAAATGGCCCTGAAGGCCTTGGAAGGGAAGGAGAGACCCGATCGAGAGGACATTCAATGGGTACTTGGTTTTCTGGATGAAGAAATTTTTCCATATGTGGGAACTTTACGGCCCTTAACGGAGTTCTTCGCCCAGGAACCGAGCCATTTATCCTTCCTGGCCGGATATATGATGGATCGTCTGGAATTCTACTTAGTTATTGGTGCGGATCGTACTCACAGCCGGAATCCTTTTCTCGATCCTTCCGACCTGTTTGAATTTTTCCAGGAAGATAGCCAGGAAAGCAAAATGATGGTAGCCATAGCCCGGACGGAACTTTCAGCCTATAAAGAGAATTCCGTTTTTGGGAGGGTCCTGGATTACCTGAAATGTTTCCCCAAAAATGTTTTCACGAAAGAAGGGTATCAGAAATTTTTGACTATCCTGTATGAGGAAGGAAAAGATCTGTCTCCATTCCTGACCCAGTTGGAGGATTTAAATCAAAAGATTCTGCTCCTTGGGGAAGTAGATCCTCCGAGGGCTGTGGCTGCCGATCTGAAATACTTGCTCTATGCAAAAGAAGAGGTCCTGCTCAAATTTATTTATGAGCATCTGGATGCCTTAAAGAGGGTGCCCGTTAAAAAGATCGAAGAAATGATCTCCCTGATGGTGGATGAGATAGCACACAAAGACCAAGGGTCGTTTTTAATACGCCTGAGCAATATACTCTCCGAAAAAATTCAAGAAGGGGAGAAAGATGCCGGTCTCTTGAAAAACCGTGTTCTGGATATGCTGGTCCGGATTAATAGGAGAGTCAGATGAAAAACAAGGATGAAGCCTTAAGGGCCTTGAACCTTTCTCCCTCTGCCAACCAGGAGGAAATAGAAAAGGCCTACCGGCGATTGGTGAGGCGGTATCCGCCGGAATTTCAGCCTGAGAAGTTTCGGGAGGTCGATGAGGCCTATCGTTTTTTAACGTCCCTTTCTTATCAATTGGAGAGACTCCTTTCCCCTGGGAAAACAGAATCGCGCCAGGACCCTGATTGGTTTGTGTTTCCCCTTGCTCCACCTCAGCAGCTTTTACCCCAGGCCCTTTTAGAGATCAAACAAGCCGTCTTTCTCGCCTTCCTGTGGGGCTCGACAAACAGGCCTGCTGAAAAAGAGGGCCAGAAAAGCCTATCTAAAACAGACCATTCGGAGTAATTTTGTCAATCTACCCCAAAGCCTGATCCTTTCAAAGTCACCCCATGGAACGGAAGATTTTCAACGACTTCTGGCCAACGATTTG
>CAZVHO010000029.1:11004-22356 GCA_964627515.1 uncultured Thermodesulfobacteriota bacterium
AGCCGGAATCCAGGGCAAAAGAAAGTCAGTAATTTCCTGGATGCCGGATCGGGCCTGCCCCGTTTACGTTGGTGGAGGATACCACCGGTAGCCGGATTGCCTTGCATTACCTGCGCAACAAAGACGGGAATGAAATTGATATCCTGGCCATGATTGACGGCCGACCGTTTTTAATGGCCGAAGGAAAGGCCGGAGACGATACCTTTAAGAACCGGGTGCTCATGACCGTCATGGACGGCCGGATCGTCTATAATGTCATGTAACTGTCTGATTGTACTTCGCTATTTTACAACCATTTTCCTCTGCGATCGCATTTTTATTCATCCCGGTCGCATTGACGCTCTCCGCTATTTGACGCGTGGATAGTTCTGCAAGTGCAGTAAAAATCAGCTCTGCTTCGCTCATGTGGTCACGCAAATTCTGCGTTTTTAGACCTTTAATCTCTTTATGCTTTTTTACTGAGATACTGCTCCATTCCTGATGAATGATGTTGGTGAGAATAACATATTCGTTTTCTTTGGTTATTTCGTGTTCTTTCCAGTAATCGGTGAGTTTATTACGTGTTTCCTGACCCATCATCCGCTGTTGGATCCACTTTTCGCTTCTACCATGCTCTTGCCAGTATTCACGGGCGCGGGCCATGATGTCCGGTTTTGGCGCTTGGCCCAGGCCTTATCGGCTTTATACCCATCCACTTCGGAAGAAAAACGGTGGGTGGATGGGGTGCTAGCCCGAAAAAAAGGATTGGGATTTTAATATGAATTTTTGATATACTATTCAAAAATAAACTTAGTTATTTTGATTGATGAGGTGCCTATGACCGTTCAACAGCAAGTAATCAAAGAACTGAAAGAGGTTCCCCCCGAAGCACAAGAAACGATTTTAAAATTCATTCGTTTTTTTAAGAATGAGATGCTCATTTCTGCCAAAAAGAAACGGGGCCGGAAGAGGATCAATGCCCTATTAGATGTGGACACGATCGCCATAGAAACAGGGATTTCGGATTTAGCCGATCAGCACGATCATTACCTCTACGGGGTACCCAAAAAATGAAAACAGTTTTTGTAGATACCTCGGCCTGGCTGGCCTTGATCAACAAGACAGACCTCCGCCACTATAAAGCAAAAAAAGTAAGAGACCGTCTATTCGATAACCATTTTAAGCTAATGACTCCCTTTAAAGAAAGTCAAAAGTAAAAAGGGAAAAGGTAAAAAGAAGTGATGTGTTGGGGTCGGACCACGGGAGTGGAATCTCAAAGAAAAATAAAGGGTGAGGGACTTCTATGAAAATCAAAGATACCGTTGTGGTGGTTACGGGTGGTGGCAGTGGAATAGGGGAGGCTTTGTGCCTGCGGTTTGCCCGTGAAGGGGCCAAAGGCATCGTCGTCGCCGATATCAATGAGGCTTTAGCTAAAAATGTCGCCGATCAAATAAATGGGGCGGCCTTCAAATGCGATGTCTGCCGGGAAGAAGAGATTAGACAGTTAGTCCGCTTTGCGGAAGAGAAGTTCGGATTTATAGATCTTTTTTGCTCGAATGCCGGTATCCTTTTCATCGGCGACCTGGAGTGTCCCAATGATCAATGGCAGCGCATCTGGGAGGTCAACGTGATGTCCCATATATACGTGGGACGGGCGATCCTGCCCGGAATGATCGCCCGGGGGGGCGGCGCGTTCATGATCACGGCCTCGGCCGCAGGGCTCCTCAACCAGATCGGTTCGGCGCCTTATGCCGTCACCAAGCATGCCGCCGTGGGGCTGGCCGAAAATATCGCCATCACCTACGGCGATCAGGGAATAAAAGTATTTGCCCTCTGTCCCCAGGCCGTGCGCACGGCCATGGCCGGGCCGGATGGCGGTGTAGCGGCTGTTGATGGGTTGATGGAACCGGAACAACTCGCCGAGGCGGTCATCGAGGGTTTGAATAAAGAAGAGTTTCTGATCCTGCCTCACCCCGAAGTAAAAACGTATATGCAAAGAAAGACAAGCGATTATGATCGCTGGCTTCAGGGCATGCGGCGACTCCAGGCCCGTTTCCTGGCGAGCGAACCGCTTAAAAAATAGTATCGGGCAATGGCAATGAAATCGACACGCGTGTTCATTCACGGATTGGAAAGCTCGAGATAGGGAACCAAGGTGTATTTTTCCCTGAACGATATCCCGACATGATCATCGAGGATTATTTCGGCTCATTTTCTCAGCGGATGGAGAAGCTCGAGGGGCTTCCGGCAAAGAAGGAGACCATCTTATCCTCGTTGGATCCAGCTACGGAGGGCTGATGGCCGCCGTGTATGCCTGTCTGCATGAAGAACGGGTAAGGTCTGTTCCGTGTACCCGAAACAGGGGAAACCCTCAAAAGGGAGGGGGAAGGATGAGATGCTTAATTGGATTTTAAAGGGGGATATTCCAACGGTTTGAATTTTTTACTTGAATTCTAAAATTTTAAGCTTATATTATAAATAGCACTCAATTAAAGCGAGTGCTAATAATTCAAGAATTTTTTGAAAGAAAGAAGGAGCGTAAACGTATGAAAATTAGGCCATTACATGATCGGGTCATTGTACAGAGGCTTGAGGAAGAAGAAAAGACCAAGGGAGGGATTATTATCCCGGATTCCGCCAAGGAAAAACCCCAGGAAGGCAAAGTCATTGCCGTTGGGACGGGGAAGATTTTGGAGAACGGGACCAAGCTCGCCCTGGACGTCAAGGTGGGCGACAAGATCCTCTTCGGGAAGTATTCCGGGACGGAGATCAAGGTCGAAGGCGAAGAATTTTTAATGATGCGAGAAGAAGATATCTTAGGCGTAATAGAATAAAGGAGGAAGTAAAATATGTCAGCGAAAGAAATTAAGTACGATTCAAAGGCCCGCGAGGCTATGAGGATAGGGGTGGATACCTTGGCCAATGCCGTTAAGGTGACCCTGGGACCTAAAGGCCGAAATGTAATATTGGATAAATCCTACGGGTCTCCGGCCATTACCAAGGACGGCGTTACCGTGGCCAAAGAGATCGAACTGGAAGACAAGTTTGAAAATATGGGAGCCCAGATGGTCAAAGAAGTGGCTTCCAAGACAAGCGATGTGGCTGGAGATGGGACCACTACGGCCACTTTATTGGCCCAGGCCATTTACCGCGAGGGGTCTAAGCTGGTTGCCGCCGGAAGCAATCCCATGGCCATTAAAAGAGGCATCGAAAAAGGCGTTGAGGCCGTAGTCAAGGAACTGAAAAGTATCAGCAAACCCACCAAGGACCACAAAGAGATCGCTCAGGTGGGGACCATTTCGGCCAACAATGATTCCACCATCGGCAATATCATTGCCGAAGCCATGGAAAAGGTTGGTAAAGAAGGGGTTATCACCGTTGAAGAAGCCAAGAGCATGGAGACGACCCTTGAAGTGGTGGAAGGGATGCAATTTGACCGGGGATATATTTCTCCCTATTTCGTGACCGACCCGGAGAAGATGACAGCGGTTTTAAATGATCCTTATATCCTGATTAATGAAAAAAAGATCAGCAGCATGAAAGATCTGCTTCCCGTGTTGGAACAGGTCGCCAAGAGCGGCCGGCCCTTGTTAATTATTGCCGAAGAAGTTGATGGAGAAGCCTTGGCCACCTTGGTAGTCAACAAGCTCAGAGGGACTTTTTCCTGTGCGGCCGTCAAGGCCCCGGGTTTTGGGGACCGGCGCAAGGCCATGCTGGAAGATATCGCCATTTTAACCGGCGGACAGATGATCTCCGAAGATTTAGGGATCAAATTAGAAAACGTCTCCCTGAAAGATATGGGAACAGCCAAGCGGATCACCATCGATAAGGATAATACGACCATCGTTGACGGCGGCGGTGAGAAATCAGCCCTGGAAGGCCGGGTCAAACAGATTCGAGCTCAGATTGATGAAACCACCTCGGATTACGACCGGGAGAAACTCCAGGAGCGCTTAGCCAAATTGATCGGCGGCGTTGCCGTTATCAATGTCGGGGCTGCTACCGAAACCGAAATGAAAGAGAAAAAGGCCCGCGTCGAGGATGCTTTGAATGCGACCCGCGCCGCCGTTGAAGAAGGCATCGTACCGGGAGGCGGCATTGCTCTCTTACGCTGTCTACCGGCTTTAAACGCCCTAAAGACAGAGGGTGAGGAAACCCTTGGGGTAAATATCATCCGAAGAGCTTTGGAAGAGCCTGTCCGCCAAATTGCCAATAACGCCGGATTTGAAGGTTCCGTGGTCGTGGAAAAGGTTAAAGAAGAAAAAGGAGCCTTCGGCTTTAACGCCGATACCGGGGTTTATGAAGACCTGATGAAGGCCGGGGTCATGGATCCCACCAAGGTCACCCGTTTTGCCTTACAAAACGCGGCTTCAGTGGCCTCCCTCTTGTTGACCACCGAGGCTATGGTAGCCGAGAAACCAAGCAAAAATGAGCCTGCTATGCCGTCAATGCCGCCAGGTGGCGGTATGGGTGGAATGGGCGGTATGTACTAAATCGTCAATCTTTATGGTAAGCAAAAAAGCCCCCTTGTTTTCGGGGGCTTTTTTTTAATTTTCTTGGCTTCCCTTGTTAGCCTTATTACTGGTTGATATCCAGTATAGGGCTCCCTTTCCATTTAGCTGGCTTATGGGGGCCGTGCGCACAAGGTTCGTCTTCGACGCGGCGGGAAAGCTCGTCCAGGTGTACCCGAAAGTGAAAGCCCAGGGACACGCCGCCAGGGTGCTGGAAGACATCCGAAAGCTGGGATCTGCCTGATGGTCGCCCACGAACTAAATCCGCAGCACGCCCTTCACCCTCTCCGCGACATCACGCAGATCACCCTCGTTCGGCCTGCCGCGGATATCTCCCAGTCGCCCTGAAACGGAATGGCCCCGCATATTCTCTGGATTGTACTCCCCGATCACATACCATTCTGCAATAATCGTATAGCCGAGATGGTCAAACAATTGCCCCATGTACTTCACTGCGGGTATGGCTTCGTTCATACCCGTATGGGCACCGCCGTAAGTACAATAGACCACGGTTTTGGCCAAGGGCCTTCGGGGAGAAGCGGGCTTGATCTCACCTTTCCGAATGTATTCCTGGAGGTGACTTCGAAAGACTTCCATAACGGGTTTTCCGGGAAGCTGGGAATAGACGCCTGATCCCACAAAAACGAAGTCATATCGGAGAATATCCACTTGCGTCTCTTGCGTGATCTTTACCGTATCCACGCTGTGCCCCAGACTATGAACCGTCTCTTGAATCTTCATGGCCACCTTTTCGGTGTTTCCGGTTGCGGAAAAGTAGAGATTCAATACATTCATGATAATCAGCTTTTCAGCTTACGAACATTCTCAGCAGCAGGGCCCTTAGCACCTTGGACAACATCGAAACTGACACGATCACCCTCGGCCAGCGATTTAAAACCTTCCCCCTGTATCGCGGAATGATGTACGAATACGTCCTTGCCTTCGTCCTGCTCGATAAAACCAAATCCCTTTGAATCGTTAAACCATTTAACCTTTCCTTCTGCCATCGTTAACCCTCCTTTGTATTGAGTCTCTCCGTGGAGACCTTTGTAATGTCAGGGAGTATGAATAATTTTTTCTGAAAATGCAAGATTATTTCCTGTTCACAATAAAGGTACTGATCGCCATCTGAAATGGATCAAACAATGGCCAGGCCTTTTTTGTTACGACCACAACTACCCAATAAAGCATTCACCTTTATCTCATGATCCACTTTTGACCGCCCTTGATGTCGAACTGGCATTCAAGAATCTGGGGCATTTCAGCCCTGAACTTCTGAAAGTCTACCTCGGGGTAGTCCCCAATCTTTTTCCCGCCGGTCATATTGAACCGGATAACCAGATCTTCATCGAACCGCCAAAACTGACTCCTGATGGCCTCCAGGCATTCCTCTGAGAAGAGACCACTGGCCTGAATTTCGACCATCTCCATGCCATAAACCGGTAAAGGTTGCCGGGCCACACCAGGTCTACAAAAAAACTTTATAGCTGATATTCAACACCTTTCCCAGACGCTTTGCCATTTCCTTCCCGATAGGGCGTTTTCCGTTTTCCATCTCGCTAATATGTCGCTGGGGAATTCCGGTCATTTCCGAAAGCTGAATTTGCGTCAGTCCTTCCCGGTATCGTGCGCCGACAAGGGCTTTGCCGATAAGCTGCCCTTCCGAATATTCGGGGTAGGCATCGCGCCAGGGCACAGAATCCGATGTGTCCACAAATTCCAGAGGCTTCAGGCTTTCAATGGCTTTTGCCATATTCACAATGGGACCCAAGAACCGTAGTTCAACGGATTCAATAGGGGGCTTTTTCGTGCGTTCCTGCATAAAGCACCTCAATTAATTTGATTTCCTTCTTTCTTTAACCGCCCAGGTCATAAATTAATCCTATACTAATTACAGGTATAATGCAAGCCGTTTTTACTTTTGAAAGTTCATAGCCTAATGAAAGTGTTGCCCTTGGGGAGAAAAGCATGTAAAAGAAATAAATGACCAAATCCGGTGATCCCGTGAAAAAAGAAATCCATCTTTACGATCCGGTGAAACGGTTTCTGGAAGGACAGGGGTATGAAGTCAAGGGCGAAATCCGGGAATGCGACGTGGTTGCGGTTCGAGGCACAGAAGATCCCATCGTTGTCGAATTGAAACTCGCCTTCAGCCTCGATGTGCTCCTGCAGGCGGTGAATCGTCTGAGCATTTCGTCGGTGGTCTACATCGGGATTCCCTCTTCCTGCCGGGCGTTCCGGAAGCGGCGGCGCCGTATCATCAAACTCCTGAGAATGCTGGGGATCGGTCTGATTCTGATCTTGGCGAACGCAAAACGCAGCCGGGTGGAGGTGGTGCTGGATCCCGGTGAATATCACCCGCGAATTCATCCGAAACGGCGCGCGCAATTGCTCGGTGAATTCGAACGGCGGCGGGGCGATCCGATGCCGGGCGGCAGCGGCCGGGGGCGCGGGATGATGACGGCTTACCGGCAGAAGGCGATCCGGATCGCACAATACCTGACGAAAAATGGGCCGACCAAGGCATCGGTTATCGCCCAGGCGATCGGGGAGTCGGAGGTTCGGACGGTTCTGTATCGGAATGTCTACGGATGGTTCGATCGACTGGGTCAGGGCGTCTACCGGATTTCACCGCGAGGAACGACCGACCTCGCCACCTGGAACGATTGTTCCCCTGCTCCAAAAGGAAGGCTATGAATCACTGGATTGTAATTTTACTGATTGTTGTAAGCTTGTCCGTTGTGGGGTCGTTCTTCTTCTCCCGACAAGCCCTGCTATGGGTCGGCCTGTCCTTCTTACGTCGCCTTAATCAATGGACCGGCGGGGTCCTTGATTCCATCAACCGTGATTGGAATTACAAATTCTTAGTCAAAGTCGGTAACCGATATTTCTTGAAAGGTTTTACCGGCACCCCTTACCATCAGAGGCTGATTTTTCTTCCTTTCTGTCTTTGCCCTCCTGGATGCCCTGCACCTGTAGACCCTACTTGGGGTATGCTTTGCCGGAGCGATTGTCCGGATTGTCAATTGGGCCGGGTCCGTAAGGAAGCGTTGGGACTGGGATATGCCGAGGTGTATATTGTACCCAGTTCTCGTTGTTTACGCCGGCCGGACCTTTTACCCAGCGATTTATTCATTAAGGAAAAGTTGGATCACCATGACGCACGGGCCCTGTTAGGAGTCACCTGCTGTTGGTATCTAAAAACCAGACTGCTTTCAAAGTATTCTTTCAAAAAGGAGGGATATGTTTCCGGGCGGTCCGGAACCGGTTATGCATTGCAGGGGATTCTTTTGCCCCAACGCAAGTGCAGTAAGGCTACGGTCGATTGGGAAATGGTCCATGACCGTTTGCGGCTAAAGATCTGATCATTAAACTTTGAGGACAGCAGATGCGAATAGCCATTGCCTCCGATCATGCCGGGTTTGAAATGAAGCAGGGCTTGATCATTTTACTGGAAAAGCAGGGCAATCAAGTAACCGACTTGGGGACGCACCATCAGGACCCTGTTGATTATCCTGATTATGCCGAAGCCATAGGCTTGGCCATTCGAAAGAGCCGGGCAGATCGGGGGATCCTGATCTGCGGCAGTGGGGTGGGGGCCTCGGTGGCGGCCAACAAGTTGCCCGGCATTCGGGCCGGCCTCTGCCATGATACCTATTCGGCGCACCAGGGTGTGGAGCATGACGACATGAATGTCCTGGTCCTTGGTTCCAGAGTCATCGGTTTTGAGTTAGCCGCCGAATTGGTCCAGGCCTTCTTGGGGGCTCGGTTTTCCGGTGAAAAACGACATCTGCGGCGGCTTCAAAAGGTACACTCTTTGGAAGAGCGTTTCTAATTTTGTAAAAAAGTCAGGAGGAGGCATGAAGGAACTTATTGACCTCAGAAGTGATACCGTAACCAAACCAACACCCGAAATGCGAAAGGTCATGGCTAAGGCCGAGGTGGGGGATGATGTTTACGGGGAAGACCCGACGATCAATGCCCTGCAGGAAAAGGTGGCCGAGATCCTCGGTAAAGAAAAAGCCCTTTTCGTTCCCTCCGGGACGATGGCCAATCAGTTGGCCATCAAATCCCACACCCAGCCCGGCGATGAGGTCATTCTGGAGGCTTCCTCCCATCCTTTCAATTTTGAAGGCGGGGCCGGGGCCGTCCTGTCGGGCGTTCAGTTTTGCTGTCTCAGCGGGGTCCGCGGGATTATCGAGGCCCGGCAGATCGCAGAAGCCATCAGACCCCTTGACCACCACTTTCCCGTAACCCGATTGGTCTGTCTTGAAAACACCCACAACCGCGGGGGCGGGTCTCTTTATCCGCTCGAAAAGATCACCCGGATCTCCCGACTGGCCAAATCGAAAGGCCTCCGGGTCCACCTCGATGGCGCCAGACTCTGGAACGCCTCGGTGGCTTCAGGAATCAAACCGGGGGCCTATGCGGCCTGGGCGGATTCCGTATCGGTTTGTCTCTCAAAAGGACTGGGGGCTCCGGTCGGGTCCCTGGTAGCGGGATCGGCCGTCTTCATAAACCGGGTTCACCGTTTTCGGAAGATGTTCGGAGGCGGGATGCGTCAAGCCGGAATCCTGGCCGCGGCCGGCCTCTATGCCCTGGACCACCATCGGGAGCGGCTTCAAGAGGACCACGAAAATGCCCAACGTCTGGCCCAGGGTCTTTCCGGATTCAAAGGGGTCTCCCTCGATCCTGCCCAGGTGGAGACCAATATAGTCATCTTTGACTTAACCGACAGCCGGATGACGGCTCAACAGGTCTCGGAGGTCATGAAGAAGGAGGGTGTGTTGATCCATGCCTTTAACAAGAAGCAGATCCGTTTGGTCACCCATTTGGATGTGACCGGAACGGATATCGGGAAGGCTCTTAAGGCCTTTAAGAAGGTGTTTCGATCTTAGAGCGTTCGGTCGCCATCCAGGCCTCCCGAAGGGCTTTGAATTTCCCCTCCCGGATCGCTTTCCTGATCTCTTTCATCAAGGCCTCCATAAAATACAGATTGTGAATGCCGGCCAGAACCGAGGCCAGCGGCTCTTTGGCTAAAAACAGGTGTCTCAGATAGGCCCGGGAATGGTGCCGGCAGGCATAGCAACTACAATCCGCCTCCACAGGACGGGGATCATTTTTAAAGGCCTCATTCAGGATTCGGAGCCTGAATCTCCGGCCCTTCCCGGTAAAAAAAGTGCCGGTCGAGGCCATGCGGGTCGGCGCGATGCAGTCAAAGAGATCAATGCCCTGACTTACCATTTCAAAAACATCCTCCACCAGGCCGATGCCTAAAAAGTGGCGGGGTTTGTCTTGGGGAAGATAGGGAAGGGTCCATTGCAGAACCTGGGACATTTCCTTTTTCGATTGACCGAGATACCCCCCGATGGCAAAGCCGTGAAAAGGCTGACGGGCTATGAATCGGGCGCTTTTCTCCCGGAGATCGGGATAGGCCCCGCCCTGAATAATCCCGAAGAGCGATTGACCGTTGGAAGGATGGCCATAAAATTCCGCTAAAGCCTTTATGGCCCAGCGGTGGGTGCGTTCCATGGACACCTCTGTTTCCCGGTGATTGTGGAGCGGAGAGGTGCATTCATCCAGGACCATGATCATATCCACACCAAGACTTCTCCCTGTCTTGACGATATATTCCGGGGTAAAACGATGAATAGAGCCATCCCGATAGGAGGTAAAATCCACGCCCTCCTCGGTTACCGTGACCAGGGATTTGCCTTTCTTGGAACCGCACTGTCCATCCTGATCTCGGATTTTTGAAACCGGGGAATGGATCTTGCTGCCACCGTATTTTTTACCCATTCCCAGACTGAAGACCTGAAACCCACCGGAATCCATCATGATCGGTCCTTCCCAGCCCATAAACCGGTGAAGGCCTCCCATTCGACTGATAATCTCTTCGCCCGGTTGCAGGTGCAGATGATAGGCATTGGTAATGAGGACTTGTGTGCCGATGGTGGAAAGATCGGCCCCGGAGAGGGATTTTACGGTCCCCTGGGTGGCCACGGGGACAAAGGCGGGTGTTTCTATGGTGCCATGAGGAGTCTTAAGACGGCCAAGCCGGGTTTGACCCTCTTCGGCTAAAATTTCAAAAGAAAATTTTTTCAATGTATTATTCAGGGCGTTTCACTGCGCCCGATTTTTTAAAAATGCCCGGTAAATCTTTAAGGCCTCTTCTTCTTTCACATCAAACCAGTTTTCATAAGCCTCGGCTACGGCAAAATGCCACCCCCGGCGGATGTTGGCACAATAGAGGGCTTCCACCTGTTCCGAAACCTTCAAAACCGATTTAAAGCTGCCGGTAGGTACGGCCACCATGAGGGACCTGGCCCCGGCTTTGCGCAGGGCCTCCACGGCCACCAGCAGGGTAAACCCCGAGGCCAGCCCATCATCAACCAGGATCACCGTTTTTTTCGAGACCTCCGGGAAGGGCCGGTCCCCCCGAAAATTTTTTACCCTTCTCAATACCTTTTGGAGGGTTTGATCTTTGCCGGTTTCGATCTATTTTTCAGTCAGCCGGAGATGGGAAAGGAGATCTTCATTAAAACCCATGGTTCCATCGAAGGCCACGGCCCCATACCCGGCCTCGGTATCCCAGGGGAGGGTGATCTTGCTGACCACGGCTACATCAAGAGGCAGGTCAAGTTCTTTGGCAATAACCACGGCCACCGGCAGACCGCCCGAAGGAATGGCCATGACAAGGGTATCGGTTTGACGAAAGGCCTGTAACATTTTGGCCAGGACCTGGCCGGCCTGGGTCCGGTCCCGAAAGACGAGAATTTTATCCCGCAGTTCAGGCAGTTCAATGACAGGGTCTTTGGTGGTCGAGAGGATCATAAATATAGCCAAAGATATTTGAAACGAT
>CAZVHO010000029.1:22456-44313 GCA_964627515.1 uncultured Thermodesulfobacteriota bacterium
AGGGTCTTTGGTGGTCGAGAGGATCATAAATATAGCCAAAGATATTTGAAACGATACTTGATACTGGAAACTTGATAAACCCTTTATCTCGAACGTATTATGTGAATTATCCAGCATCCAGCATCCGGTATCCAGTATCGCTATTTCAGAAGCGGTTGATCCCGAGTTATATAAAATTATGGTAACGACCTCTGGGAAGGATCAGCCCAAAACGCGGTTCAGAGTCTCCCGGAGCTTGGCCACGGTATAAGGTTTCTGGATAAAACCGGCCAGCCCCTGTCCGGCAAACTGTTGGATCACATCCTGCTCGTTATAGCCGCTCGACAGGATCACCCGCACATCGTTCTGCAAGCAACGCAAGGCCTGAAAGGCCTCTTCCCCGTCCATTTCGGGCATGGTCAGATCGAGAATAATACAGTCGATCTCGCCCCGCCGTGCTTCAAAGAGATCCACCCCTTTCCGGCCGTCATTGGCGGTCAGGACCTGAAAGTCCAGATGGGCCAACATCTGAGTGCCCACTTCGCGGACTACCGGGTCGTCGTCAATCAGGAGGACCACCCCATTGCGGGGAGAAGGGTTTTGGCCGACTCTTTGTTGGCGGTCGTTCGAGGTCCATTCCGCGGCCGGTAACAGTATTTTAAAGGTCGTCCCTTGACCCGGCCGGCTGTCGACCTTGATGGTCCCTTTATGTCCGCGAACGATGCCGAGAACCGCTGCCAGCCCAAGACCCCGTCCGGTGAATTTGGTGGTGAAAAAGGGATCGAAAATCCGGCGCAGGGTTTCGGCGTTCATCCCGCATCCGGTGTCCGACACATCCAGATAAATGTATTTTCCCTCTGGGAGCCTGTCATCCCAATAACCCTCGGAAAGATAGGCCCGGTTGCATTCCATGACACCGCAGGAGACCGAGATCAGACCGGTGGCTTCTCCCAGTGACTCGGAGGCATTAGTAATCAGGTTCATGATGACCTGATGGATCTGGGTTACGTCGGCCTCCACGGCCGGGAGTCCTTCGGGCAGGGCGTAGCGCAGCGAGGCCTTCTTGGATACCGAAACCTCCAGCATCTGGGTCACCTCCCGGACGATCTCGGAAAGGTCGTGGCGGCCTACGACGAAACGGCCTTTGCCCGAATAGGCCAGCATCTGGCGGCATAATTCAGCCGCCCGCTTCGAGGCCCGCGAGATATCTTCGACATTGGGCCGGGCCGGGGAGTCCGGTTTAAGGGAAAGGAGCGCCAAATCGGCGTTTCCCAGGATAGCCATAAGCAGGTTGTTAAAATCGTGGGCGATACCGCCGGCCAGCACCCCCAGGCTCTCCAGCTTCTGAACTTCCCGCATCTGGGATTCCAGTTTTTGCCGTTCTTCCTCCGCCCGTTTTTGTTCGGTGATATCGATGTTCACGCTCATAATACCGGTAATATTACCATTAACATCACGCAGGGGGGCTGTTGAGACGCTGATATCAATCGGCGAACCATCCTTTTTCCGACGTTGAACTTCAACCCCGGTGAAGCCGTCCCCCCGAAGGACGCGCTCCCTTAAGGCCCGATACTCCTCTTGCTTGTCCTCCGGAACATAGGGCAGAAGGCGGCCGATGATTTCCGTCTCCCTCCAGCCGAAAATGCGTTCAGCCGCCTGATTCCACAATCGGACCTTCCCGTCAGGTTCAAGGACATTGATAGCCACCGGGGATGTCTGAATCAAGGTTTGAAGGGAGGCATTGCTCTCCCGCAATTCCCCTTCCAATCGCTGGCGCTCCTTTATTTCGTCTTGAAGTCGCAAATTGGCTTCCCGGAGTTCCGAAGTCCTTTCCTCTACCCGTTTTTCCAATCCCTGGTGGGCTTGTCGCAGATCCATTTCGGTCAGCTCAATTTTTTTAGCCCGTTTTTCAAGCTCAATGTATTGGGTTTGTTGTCTTCTTCTGCTTTTATTCAACTGCTTTCCAGTGATGGAGGTAATGAATGCAATGGCAAAAAGCAGACAGCCCAAAGCCAGGACCATGATAATTTGAGCGGGTCCGGGAAGGGGAGGCGTTGAAAATGGATCCATAGAGGGGATAATACCGTAGTATTCCAGGGCCACTGCAATGCTTAAGGATACGACACTGAGGGCAACCGTGATGAAAAGGAACCTTGGTGGGGTGACGACGCCCAAATAGGCGATTAAAGCAGCATAGAGGGGGCTGATAAAGAGGGCCCTGGTGCCGCCCAAAAAATAAATGATGGCCGTATAGCCGACCACTTCACAAAGGTTGTTCCCTATCGAAGTAAACTCATAGATCCGTCGGCTTTGGGACATTTTTAGTATGGCTAACATAGGGATGCTGGCAGCAATCAGGAATATCAGGCAGGCGCTGATACCGATTATATGGGGAACTCTGGTAATGCCCGCCAGGTAACCCGCGACTACAAATCCCAGGATCAATAGCCCTGCTCCGGCTCGAAAAATGGCCCCTTGCTTGATCCTGGCGTAAACACGGTTTCTTTGATCCGGGTCTAATTGGATTACTTTTTTGGGGCTGACCTTAAACATATCGGGCCTTCTCCTGGTTTATTGGACCTAAAAAAGTAGTGGACCGCCTATCTCCTTCGGGCGTGTTCAGGGGTGAGCCTTTCCCCCGGAGTTCTTAATAGTCCGGATACAACTTCTTGATGCAATCCGGACATAGGCCATGGCTGAAATTGATATCCAGGTGAGACTTGAAATAGGCTTCCACGTTTTGCCAATACTCCTGGTCGTTCCTGATCTTTTTGCAATGAACACAAATCGGCAGAAAGCTTTTCAGGGCCACCAACTCGCCTATATCTTCCAGAATGATTAGGACCAGTTTTTCTCTGTGAAAGTCAAACGGTACGGTGGTCACCAGGAAGAAGGCCTCGGCGGTTTTCCCTTCCCGGACAATCTCCATCCTGGTTTTTTGGCGAATCAGTTTTTTTCCTTTCAGGGACTCATTAACAGAATTTCTGATAATGCAATCCCGGCAATGGGGAGCCCTTCCGCAGCCTTCCGATACCTCGGTAGAATGCAGACAATGAAGGGCTTCACCGGCCCGTTTGCGGATGATTAAAGAAGGGGCTTCGCCCAACATCCCGGAAGCCGCCGTATTGGAGTCGACGATTTTTACATCCTCCTGGACGACAAATACCGGTGAAGGCATGGCGTCAAGTATTATCCTGTAAAAATCATCTTCTGTCTGCCGTTTACTTTTTTTATCCATGGTTTGATTTATAACCATAAAGGGGGTCTTATGTCAATTGGTTCCGTCATCCCCAGGGCATCTTTCAAAAAAGGGGGGTGCTTAAAATTTTCAATGAAAAAATTTACATAATTTCTTGACACAACTGCAAAAAAAAAATATTATTATAAATTTATTATTTTTACCAGAAGGGGAATATGTTTGAGTCCTTATCCGATCGTCTGAATCTGACCTTCAAGAAATTGAAGGGTCAGGGGAAATTATCCGAAGCCAATATGAAAGAAGGTCTTCGGGAGGTACGGATGGCCTTACTGGAGGCCGACGTCCATTACAAGGTGGCCAAGGATTTTATCGATCGGGTTCGAGATCGGTCTTTGGGTCAGGAAGTCCTGGCCAGTCTCACCCCGGCCCAGCAGGTAATCAAGATCGTCCAGGAAGAGCTGACCGATCTGATGGGCGGGTCCCGGCAGGACTTGAATTTGGCCGGGCGCTCCCCGGTGGCCATTATGCTGGCCGGGCTTCAAGGTTCGGGGAAAACCACCACGGCCGGAAAACTGGCCATCTATTTGAAAGAAAAGAATTTTCGACCTGGCCTGGTGCCGGCTGACGTCTACCGTCCGGCAGCCATAGACCAACTCCACAAGGTTGGGGAACAGGCCGGGGTAGAAGTCTATCCGTCCGATTCGAAGATAAATCCGGTGGAATTGTGCAGCCGGGCCATGGAATGGGCCCGGGGCCGGGGGTTGAATCCCCTGATCCTGGATACGGCCGGCCGGTTGCATATTGATCAGGATTTAATGACCGAACTTAAGCAGATCAAGGAACGGGTCCGGCCCAACGAGATCCTCCTGGTGGCCGATGCCATGACCGGTCAGGACGCCATCAATGTGGCCCAGAAATTCAATGAATGGCTGGAGTTGTCCGGTGTTATCTTAACCAAGATGGAGGGGGATGCCCGGGGAGGGGCCGCTTTGTCGATCAAGGCGGTCATTCAAAAACCGATTAAATTTATCGGCGTCGGAGAAAAGTTGGAGGCCCTGGAACCGTTTTATCCGGACCGGATGGCCTCCCGGATTCTGGGCATGGGCGATGTCCTTTCCCTGATTGAAAAGGCCCAACTCCATTTTGACGAAAAGCAGGCCAAAGCCCTGGAAAAGAAGATCCGCAAGGAAACTTTTACCTTGGACGATTTTAAAGACCAGCTTAAGCAGATAAAAAAATTGGGTTCTTTGGAACAAATGGTACAAATGATCCCGGGTTTAAACCGGATGAAGGGTTTAAAAGATGCCAAACCAGATGAAAAAGAACTGGTTCGGACAGAGGCCATTATCAATTCCATGACCCCGGACGAACGAAAAAGCTATCAGATTATCAATGGAAGCCGACGGCGGCGCATTGCCAAAGGGAGTGGGACCACGGTGCAGGAAGTCAATAAGATGCTTAAGAATTTTGAACAGATCCAAAAGATGCTTAAACAATTTAATAAGGGTGGCCGGAAGGCCTTCCAAAGAGGGTACTTGCCTTTTTGACTGGATTTGGTTACTATAGATAAGTTTAAAGTATAAGAATTTGTTTTTTGGGACGCAGATGAACTCGGATCGGCTGAGGGCCGATCGTGCAGATTGCCAGGATTTTCAATATAAAGGGCTCATAGAATAGTTATCTGCGGGTATCGGCTAAAATCGGCGGCCTAATTTAAAGAAGAAAAAACAAGGAGCGTATTATGGCGATTAAAATTCGATTGACCCGGATGGGGGCCAAGAAGCGGCCTTTTTATAGAATGGTGGTGGCCGATTCCGGTTCCCCGAGAGACGGCCGGTTTATAGAGATTGTCGGGACTTACGACCCCAATCAAGAACCGGCGTCGGTTTCCTGGAAACAGGATCTCTTGAAAAAATGGCTCTCGGTCGGGGCCGTACCGACAACCACTGTGAAGAATCTGATTCAAAGCAGCGGCGTACTTAAGGGATAAATAAATTTTTGAGGCGGGTGCCTCACCCCTCTCCTGGGATGAAGAAGGATTCACTGGAATGGATCCACTGGCCGGATAAAGGCCAGGGGACATAAGCGGAATCAGTCTGTTATGGGTATTCGGCAACTCAAAAGGAGGAGGTAAGCGGCATGAAAGAGCTGGTAAAGTACATTGCAAAGGCATTGGTGGATCATCCGGACCAGGTGGAAGTCAATGAAATCGAAGGGGAACAGACTTCAGTCATCGAATTAAAGGTGGCCAAGGAGGACCTGGGTAAGGTTATCGGAAAACAAGGGCGGACCGCTAGGGCCATGCGGACCATCTTAAGTGCGGCTTCCACTAAGATCAGAAAACGGTCGGTCCTGGAAATCCTTGAATAAGAAAAACTTTATTAAATGGAATCGGGCTTCCTGTTAATCGGAAAGGTCGGCAAACCTTATGGGTTGCGCGGCCAGGTAAAAGTACACTCTTATGCCGCCTCCAAGGAAACTTTTTTTGCCGGACGAAAACTGTTTCTGATCCGAGGCGAAGAAATGAAGGAAAGGGTGATCCTGGAAGCCAAAGTTCAAGCCCATTCCTTGCTGCTTAAGTTTCAAGGGCTGGAAAATAGATCCCAGGCCGAAGAATTAATGGGATATTCTTTGTTCATTGAAGAAAAGGAGCTGGAGGCCCTACCGGAAGGAGAGTATTATCGGTGCCAGTTGATCGGCAGCCGGGTCTATAACGAAGAGGACCGGTTTTTAGGCATTATGGAAGATATATTTTCAACGCCGGCACACGATATCTGGGTTATCCGGGATCGAGAAAAGGAATTCCTGGTTCCGGCTGTTGAGGCTTTTATTCTGTCGGTCAACAAGACCCAAAAAGAAATCCGGGTCAGGAACCCTTATGATCGCGCCGAGGGCGATGATCGTTGATATCCTGACCCTTTCCCCGGGTTATTTTTTTTCACCCTTAAATGAGGGGCTCCTGCATCGGGGGATTGAGAAGGGGCTGATCCGGGTTCGGATTTTTAATCTGCGCGATTTTACCAATGACCGGCATCGGACGGTGGATGACCGTCCTTTTGGCGGTGGGGCGGGGATGGTTTTAAAACCGGAACCTGTCTTCCGGGCCTTGACCTGGCTTCGGGAACTACCCGAGCCGAGTCCCCGGGTAATCCATTTGACCCCCCAGGGGACTCCCCTGAAGCAATCCCGGGTCAAAGAATTGACGGGCATTCCCCGAATTGTCCTGATCTGTGGAAGATATGAAGGGATCGACGAGCGGATAGCCGATTTTTTCTGTGATGAGCAGATATCCATTGGAGATTATGTCTTAAGCGGCGGTGAACCGGCGGCGCTGGTTGTTTTGGATTCTTTGATCCGGTTAATCCCCGAGGTTCTGGGATGTGCCGATTCGGAGAAAGAGGAAACCTTTGAAGAAGGTTTGTTGGAATATCCCCAATACACCCGGCCCCGAAATTTTAAAGGCCATTTTGTCCCTGAAGTCCTGATTTCCGGGGACCATGACAAAATTCGGGCCTGGAGACGGCGGCAGTCTTTGATCAAGACCTTAAAACGGCGGCCCAGTTTGATCGAGGAAGACCGGTTGAATCCGGAAGACCAGGAGATATTGCGGTCTTTAAAAGGATGAAAATGGATTCAAGGTCCAAGGTTTTTCATACTTGAAACTTGCATCTTGAAACTTGGAACTTTATTTTCGTATTAAAGGAGCAGAACAATGGATGCCTTGACAATGTTGGAAAAGGAGCAGATGCGGGTGGATCTGCCCGACTTCAGGACCGGGGATCAGATTCGGGTCCATGTTAAGATAAAAGAAGGAGAAAAGGAACGGATCCAGGTCTTTGAAGGGGTTGTTATTCGCAAAAGAAAAGGGAATACCGGAGCGACCTTTACGGTCCGCAAGGTTTCTTATGGCGTTGGGGTCGAACGTATTTTTCCGCTCCATGCCCCGGCTATTGATCGGATTGATATCGTCAGCCTGGGTAAAGTGCGGCGGTCGCGGTTATATTATCTCAGGGAATTAAAAGGTAAAGCCGCGCGGATTAAAGAACGACGGGTAACTCCTAAGGCCACCGCGTCCTAATAGGTTCAAGGTACAGGGTTCAAGGTTTTTCACTATGTAAGTTGGAACTTTATTTTCGAACTAAACCCTCATGCCTCGCTGGGGCACCACGAAGCATGAAAATATCGAATGTCGAAGTAAGGTTGTTTTTAAACCCGTAACCCGTAACTCGCAACCCGCAACGTTATTTTCGAACTAAACACAGACTGTGAAACCGGTTAACAAGTCCCCTGAATTTTATGAAAATAAAATGGACCGGCAGGAGGCTGTCCTGATTGCCGGTGTGGATGAGGTCGGGCGGGGACCTTTGGCCGGTCCGGTAGTGGCGGCGGCGGTCATTTTTGCTCGGGGGGTCTTTATCCCCGGGGTTACCGACTCCAAACAATTAAGCCCTCAAAAAAGAGAATTTCTGTTTCCGCTGATTAAGCAAAGAGCTTTGGCCATTGGTTTTGGGGTCCTGGGTCCCCGGAATATTGATCGCCTCAATATCCTCCAAGCTTCCTTAAAGGCCATGGAAAATGCGGTTTCCAACCTTAATCCAAGACCCGATCTGGTCCTTGTCGATGGGAACCACCCCTTAAACCTTCCGATCATTCAGGAATGTCTGATCAAGGGTGATCGCTTGAGCCACTCTATCGGGGCTGCCTCTATTGTCGCCAAAGTTGTTCGGGACAAACTGATGGAATCATGGCATTACCATTTCCCACAATACAATTTTTTCAGCAATAAAGGATATGGGACTCAAGAGCATCTGGCAGCCTTGAAGAGATACGGTCCCTCCCGGCTCCATCGGTTGAGCTTCAGAGGAACCGTTGCCGATGAGGTCCCTAATGCCGGCTAAAGATTCTCGCACCCGGGTGGGTCAAAGAGGAGAGGATCTGGCTTATGACCTCCTCAAGAAAAAGGGGTATAAAGTCCTGGAAAGGAATTTTAAATCCGCTTTGGGGGAAATTGATATTATTGCCCGGGAAGGAAAGACCCTGGCCTTTGTTGAAGTCAAAACCCGTTTGTCCGCTGATTTTGGAACGGCCAAATGGGCCGTGGGACCTAAGAAACAGCGGAAATTGTCCATGGTGGCCCTGGACTATTTAAAACGCCATTCTCTCTCGGACCAACCGGCCCGTTTTGATGTGGTGGCCATTGATCTATATCAGGGGCAGGAGAAAATCGAATTGTTTCGGAACGCCTTTGACCTGGCGTATTAAAACCTGCTCAAAGCTCAAAGCTGAAAGCTCAAAGAAGAAAATTTGACAGGATTAACAGGAGTTAGATGTTTTTTTCTTCAGGGTCAGAGGGACCCTGAGCAACTACGGTCCGCTCCCAGTGGAAAGCAAACAGATACGAAAAATCATAAAAATGAAGGAAATTAAGAAAAAAGGCACCTTGTACGTCGTCGCCACCCCCCTGGGGAATTTGAAGGATATAACCTTGCGGGCACTGGAGGTGTTGAAAGGGTCTGATCTGGTTGCTGCCGAAGATACGAGGAGGACCCAAAAACTCTTTTCCGCTTATGAGATTCATTCGCCCTTGACCAGCTATCATGAAAATAATAAATTCAGAAAGATCCCTTATCTGCTCGAACAGCTCCGGGAAGGGAAACAGATTAGTCTGGTTACCGATGGCGGGACCCCGGGGGTCAGTGATCCGGGGAAAGAGTTGGTCCAGGAGGCCCGCCAGGCCCGTATTGCGGTGGTCCCTATTCCAGGGCCTTCGGCTCTGACCTGTGCCTTGAGTGCTTCGGGATTTCCTGGGGACTCCTTTGTTTTTCTGGGCTTTTTGCCCCGGCGAAAAAGCCGCCGTAAAAAGATCCTCGAGGAAATGAAAGAACAGAAGAGAACCATTATTTTTTATGAGGCCCCCCACCGGATTGGAGATCTCCTTCTGGAGATCCAGACCGTCTTGGGGGAGAGGGAAGCGGTTCTGACCAGGGAACTCACCAAAGTGTATGAGGAGATCCTTGCCGGATCCATCAGTGAGTTGTCCCGGCAGTTGTCGGATCGGGAACCCAGAGGGGAGTATTGCCTCGTGCTGGGACCGCCGGATAGATCCGTTGAGCCTGATGGCCAGAATTTTTGAACGGATATCGATGAATCATACAGCCCACTCGATAAATCTAAGGACAACATTAATAAATTCAATGCGATACCCAGAATATATGGAAAGACAGTTAGTTATAAAAAATCGATTAGGTCTTCATGCCCGAGCAGCCGCAAAAATGGTTCAACTGAGTAATGAATTTGCCTCAAATCTGATTATTCGGTTTGATGGTCAAGAAATAGACGGGAAAAGCATACTTAATATTTTGACCCTGGCCTGTCCTCTGGGTTCGGACATCTTGCTGCAGGCCGAAGGTCCGGATGCTGAAAAACTCTTGGAAGCCATGGAAAGGCTGATCAATGACAAGTTCGGAGAAGAATAAGCCTGTGATGGAGAATAAGCCTGTCAACCCGATCCTGAAAGGGATCGGGGCCTCCAGTGGTGTGGCCATCGGACGGGCCTATCTGGTCGATCGGAGTCGGGTGAAGGTCGTTTATCAGTACCTCCTCGATGAAAGTCAGATAGAACCGGAAAGGGAACGATTCAAGGAAGCGGTCGCCAAGGCCGATGCCCAACTGCATCAGATTATCCTGGAGATCCCGGAAGAAATAAAAGATCACGTCGGCATCATAGATTCCCACCGATTGATTTTAAAGGATCGGATGATTTATGATCAAACCCTGGAGGCCATCCAGAAGGAACAGATTAATGCCGAATGGGCCTTGAAAAAGGCCGTGGAAAAGGCGCAAGAGATTTTTTCCAGGATCAAGGATGAATACATCCGGAACCGGGTCAAGGATGTGGTGGATGTTTCCGAACGGATCCTTCGAAATCTGACCGGGACCGAGGTGGAAAAATTGAGCGATATCCAGGGCCAGGTCATTGTGGTGGCCCACGATCTGTCGCCGGCCGATACCACCCAGATGCGTTTGGACAATGTCCTGGGTTTTGTGACCGATATGGGCGGAAAGACTTCCCATACCGCTATCATCGCCCAGTCCCTGGAGATTCCGGCCGTAGTCGGTCTGGAACGGATCACTCAGGAAGTCAACAGTGGTGACCTGATTATTATCGATGGAAATGATGGCCAGGTAGTCTTAAACCCTGATCCGGAAACCCTGGAATATTTTCAACAAAAAAAGAGAAAATATGGGGAATATCGGACCGAAATGGCTAAATACAGCCATTTGCCGGCTGAAACCCTGGATGGTTGTCGCATCAAGACCAGGGCCAATATAGAATTCCTGGAAGAGATTGCTACGGTGTTGGCTAACGGGGCGGAAGGGATCGGTCTTTTCCGGACCGAGTTTTTATATTTAAGCCAAAAAGAACTGCCGACAGAACAAACCCTCTTTGAGAATTTTAAAAAAGTAGCCCAGATTATGGCCCCCCACTCGGTTACGATCAGGACCCTCGATATCGGCGGCGATAAGTTCGCCTCTCACCTCGATCTGGCCGATGAGATGAACCCGGCCCTGGGGTTGCGGGCCATCCGTTTTTGCCTGAAGGAAGTCGATATTTTCAAAAGGCAGTTGCGGGCCATCTTAAGGGCCAGTTCTTATGGGAATTTGAAAATCCTTTTTCCCATGATTTCCGATGTCGATGAGGTTTTTCAGGCCAAGGCCATCCTCAACGAGGTCAAAGAGGAACTTCAAAAAGAAAACGTCCCCTTTGATGCCCGGATCCCCATCGGCATCATGATCGAGATCCCATCGGCCGTGGCTATGGCTGATCTGTTGGCCCGGGAGGTGGATTTTTTCAGTATTGGAACCAATGATTTGATTCAATATGCCCTGGCCATCGACCGGGTCAATGAACATGTGGCCCATATGTATCAGCCTTTGCATCCGGCCATCCTGCGCCTGATCCAACAGACGATCGAGGCCGGCCACCGGGCCGGCATCCCGGTGGCCATGTGCGGGGAGATGGCCGGAGAACCACTGTATATCCCGATTTTATTAGGGTTTGGGCTGGATGAGCTGAGCATGAACCCCATGTCCGTCCCTCGGGTCAAGCGGATAATTCGGATGACCTCCTATAAGGAATCAAAGGTGTTTTTAGAAAAGATTTTTACCTTAAATACCACCGAAGAGGTCAATGCTTATGTCAACAAGGAGATGGTCCAATGGTTCTCCGATAGTTTCAAGGCCGACGGGTCGATGCTTTACTGAACATTTGGGTAAATTATGTCCGAACATATCAAAATAATCTGCCAAAATCGTAAGGCCCATCATGATTACCAGATTCAGGAGACCATTGAGGCCGGATTGATACTGACCGGGCCGGAGGTCAAATCCCTTCGCCTGGGGAGGGCCAATCTCAAAGATAGTTATGCCAGAACAAAGGCCGGGGAAGTGTTTTTATACGAGGTCCATATCAGTCCCTATGAAAATTCCCCTTTAAACGAACAGAATCCAACCCGGACCCGAAAGCTCCTTCTGCATAAACAGGAAATCAAAAGGCTGACCGGAAAAATCCAGGAGAAAGGTTTTACTTTAGTACCGCTTCGGATCTACTTTCGTAAAGGTAAGGCCAAGGTGGAGCTGGCCCTGGCCAAGGGGAAAAAATTGTATGATAAAAGAGAAGCCATACGAAACAGGGATATGAAACGGGAAGCCGACCGCCAGATTCGGGGCAAGAAATAACCAACTTGACTTTAGGGCGGATGATCGTTATATTAACTTAAAGTCCTCATGCTCGTGGGGGTACCGCGAAGCATGAAAATAGATTCAGGGTTCAGGTTTTTCATACTTGAAACCTGCATCTTGAAACTTTATTCTCTTACTAAAGGGGGCGAAACGGCTTCGACGGGGATACTTAATTTAGGTGGCATACCGAGGTCCTATCGGCTCGTAAAACAGATAGGAAACAATAATCGCAGACAACTACGATTACGCCTTGGCCGCTTAGTCGGCCAACATCCTGTCTTTCTTTCCTGCGAGGAAGATAAGGATGTCACACAGCAGGATAGTCTGACCGAACGGCCTGTAGTCGGAAAGGCGAAACCTTTTACAGGATAGCTTTTGAGGTCTCCCGCCTGGTGGATCCCTCAAAAGTGAAATTTAAATAACCAGGATAAGTATGTAGAGGCCTAAAGGATGTATTTTCGGACGCGGGTTCAACTCCCGCCGCCTCCACCAAGATTTTGTTTAAAAGCCCCACTGGCGGATCGTCCCTTTGGGGCTTTTCTTTTTTTAGGGAGTTTCCTATGGAGATCCTGATTCTTTTTCTACTGATGATCTGTAACGGCTTGTTTGCCATGGCCGAGATGGCCTTAGTTTCTTCCCGCAAGTCCCGCCTCCAGCATTGGGCCAATGAAGGTAACTACCGGGCCCGGATAGCCCTGGAACTGGCCCGAGCGCCTAATCGGTTTTTGTCGACCATCCAGGTTGGAATCACGCTGATCGGCATTCTGGCCGGGGCCTTTGGTGGGTCAACCGTGGCCTTTTCTCTTAAGGCTTATTTGAAAGAAATCCCTTATTTAAGTCAATATAGTGAAATCATTGCCCTTGGGGTCGTGGTTCTTGGTCTGACCTACTTAACCATCGTTATCGGTGAACTGGTGCCTAAGCACCTGGCCCTGAACAACCCGGAACGGATAGCCTCGGCCATAGCCGTTCCCCTCCGTCTGGTGTCTGCCATCGCCCACCCTTTGGTTCAGGTTTTGACCTATTCCTCGGAATGGGTTTTGAAACTTTTGGGCCACCAGCCTTCCCAAGAGGCGCCCATTACCGAAGAGGAAATTAAAATCCTGATCGAGCAAGGCGCCCGGGAAGGGATTTTTGCTGAAGCGGAAAAGGATTTGGTTAAAAGTGTTTTTCGTTTGGCCGACCGGGAAGTCGGGGTGCTGATGACCCCACGCCTGGAGATCGTCTGGCTTGACGTGAATGCCCCTTTTGAAGAAAATAGAACCAAGATAATGATGAACCCTTATTCCCGTTTTCCGGTGGCCCAGGATGACTTGGACAACCTCTTAGGCGTGGTCCTGGCCAAGGATTTGCTGGTCCAGGGGCTCTCCGGCCGAACGATGGACCTTAAGGAAAAAATGAGTCCGGCCCTCTTCATTCCGGAAAATGCACCGGCCATGCACCTTTTGGAATTGTTCAAAAAATCCCGACCCCACCTGGCCTTAGTGGTGGATGAATATGGAGGGATCCAGGGCCTGGTGACCTTGAACGATCTTTTGGAGTCCTTAGTGGGAGAGATTTCATCGCAAGATCAGACAACGGAACCGCAGGCCGTTCAAAGGGAAGACGGTTCCTGGCTGGTGGACGGGATGATGCCGATCGATGAATTTAAAGAAATCTTTGGCCTGGGGCGTTTGCCTGACGAAGGCCTGGGGCACTTTCAGACCTTGGGCGGCTTTATAATGATGCAGATGGGGCGGGTCCCGCACTCTTCCGAAAATTTTGAATGGGAGGATTTACATTTTGAAGTGGTGGACATGGATGGCAAAAGGGTGGACAAGGTCCTCATTACCAAAAAAGGGTTCGAGGTTCAAGGTGCAAGGTTCAAGGTTTAATTCTCCGGTAAGAGCCGCTCTTATGAGCTTTGTGCCTGGCCCTTTGCTCCTCCTGCCTCGAAATTTGAGCTTATAACATTGCCTCTTTCATCTTCCATCCGACCCCTGACCCCCGAACCTTCAGCTTTGAGCTTTGAAGGCAGTATTTTTTTTCTCTTCTTCCCGGTCCTTCTCCGATTCGTTGATCAAACACTGGGGACGAAATTTACAATAAAGCTTGGGGTCGGTACAGGACACCCCTTGCTTAAAACATTCTTGGCAGTAATAGATCTGATGTTTTTGACAAGGGAATGCCCCTTCCCGTTTGGGATGACGTCGACAGGCACTCATGATGACCGATTTATATCATAGTTGACCTGAGATTGTGAAATAGAAATTTAAACCCCTCTGAGGACTCGAAATGTCCCTAACCTCCTGCATTGCATTTTCTTCTTTTTTGACTTTGACAATTCTCAAAAATCCCTATATATTTTTATCGGCTAATTATTAAGTTATGATTATTTTTTCAACGACCTAAAATGATCCAAGAAAAAATGCTCTTATCCATAATCATTCCGGTTTATAATGAAAGGCAAACCTTAGAGTCTCTGGTGGAAAAGGTCCGCTCTGTGGATCTTTCCTCCTTGGGCCTGGACCGGGAGGTTGTTGTTGTTGATGACTGTTCTCAGGACGGGACCTCGGAGGTGGCTCAAAAGCTGGCCGATGAGGGAAAAATTCGGTTGATACGGCATCAGAAAAATCAAGGCAAGGGAGCGGCTTTGCAAACCGGATTTCAAGGGGCCCAGGGAGACCTCCTTTTGATCCAGGATGCCGATCTGGAGTATGATCCGGAAGAGTACCCTAAATTGTTAAAACCCATTGTTGACGGCAAGGCCGATGTGGTTTATGGGTCCCGCTTTATGGGGGGCGAACCCCACCGGGTTCTCTATTTCTGGCATTATTTGGGAAACAGGTTTCTGACCCTTTTATCAAACATGGTGACCAATCTTAATCTGACCGATATGGAGACCTGCTACAAGGTATTCCGTTCGCCGGTGCTGAAATCGATTACTTTGGAGGAAAAACGGTTCGGTTTCGAGCCGGAGGTAACGGCTAAGATCGCCCGTTTAGGGTGCAGGATTTACGAAGTCGGCATTTCCTACACCGGCCGGACCTATACGGAAGGGAAAAAAATAAGCTGGAAAGACGGTATCCGGGCTTTATGGTGCATTTTGAAATATGGTATTTTGAGGTGATTGATTCGTATTGCAGAAGGTCGAGGCTGTTTTCTGCTGCCGTCCCTCTCAACGGCAGCAGAAAAGAAACATATACTCTGAGAACTCTGTGATCTCGAGCGATCAAAGGGAGCGGGCGAGAGAAAATATTCCGAACCCTACCTTTATGTGAAAAGGGGAAGTAATTGGGAAACGTCTTAGTCACCGGCGGGGCCGGCTATATCGGCAGCGTGGTCTGCCAAACCCTTCTCGAAAGAGGACACTCGATCGTTGTCCTGGATGATTTGGAAGAGGGGCATCGTTCAGCCCTGCCTCCCGGCGGGATTTTTTATCAGGGTGATCTTGGAGATGAGGTCCTTCTGAAAAAAATTTTCGATTCCCATCCGATCGGTGCCGTGCTCCACTTGGCGGCCTGTTGTCTGGTGGGGGAATCGGTCCGGGATCCGGAAAAATATTATTACAATAATGTGTCTAAAGGCCTTGGCCTTTTGAAGACCATGAGGGCCTTCGGGATTGATAAAATAGTCTTTTCCTCCACGGCGGCTGTCTATGGGGAACCTCTTTCGACCCCGATCGGGGAGGGTCATTCCACCTTCCCGGTCAATCCCTACGGTCATTCTAAACTGATCTTGGAACAGATTTTGGATGGGTATGCCCAGGCCTACGGATTAAAGTACGTTACCTTTCGCTATTTCAACGCCGCCGGGGCCGTTGATCGGTTGGGAGAAGACCATGATCCGGAAACTCATCTTATTCCCCTCATTCTCCGGATGGCCCTGTCAGAGATTGATAAAACCTTGGCGGGAAGATTCAAAGAGCCCTTGACGGTTTTCGGATTGGACTACCCGACCCCGGATGGAAGCTGTCTGCGGGATTATATCCATATCCAGGATCTGGCTTTGGCCCATGTCCTGGCTCTGGAAAAAATGGACCATCTCCGGCAAAGGATTTTCAATTTGGGAAACGGTCAGGGTTTTTCGGTCCTGGACGTAATAGAGACGGCCAGAAAAATTACCGGACGAGCGATCCCTTTTCAAAAGGGGGGACGTCGTCCGGGAGATCCGGCCGTGTTGGTGGCCTCTTCCAATCAGGCCCGCCAAATCCTGGGCTGGGAACCCAGATATCCGGAGCTCAAGGACATCATCGCTTCGGCTTGGAAGTGGCATCAAAAATTTCCTTATGGATATGAAGATTAATTTTTGTCAACCTATGGTCAGGCAGGATGCCCGACCTATTTTACCCAAATTTAAACATTCGCAAAAGTCACTCCTGTCTGAAAAAAGAGAATTATGAACAGTCCGGAAAACTGGTATGCGGTTTATACTAAAAGCCATTATGAACAGAAGGTTTATCAGGCCTTAACCGATAAATCCATCTCCGCCTTTTTACCCAGAATCGAGACCATGAGCCGTCGGCTGGATAGAAAAAAAAAGATCTGGCTCCCCCTTTTCCCTGGATATGTCTTTTTCTGTATTCCCTGGGAACTTAAACTGTATTGGGAGGTGTTGAAAACCTCCGGGGTGGTCAAGGCCTTGACCGTGGAAGGTAAGCCGATTCCCGTTCCGGAAGAGGAGATCCGTTCCATACAGATTGCCGTGGACAGCCTGCAGCCCCTTTTCCCCCACCCCTTTGTCCGGGAAGGCGACCGGGTTGTGATTGAAGGGGGGCCTTTGCAAGGCGCTCAGGGGATCTTCATTTCCAGACAGGGGAAAATGGGAAAATTTGTGGTGGGCGTGGAGTTGTTGAACCGGGCCGTATCCGTTGAAATAGAACCGGAATTTATCCGGAAGTTATAGTGGATTAGCCAGGAGAGCTAATAACTTATTAACAACGAACAAAGGCTTGAGCCAAAAAGAAAGTTTTTCTCTGTGCCCTCCGTGCGCTCGAGCGAAGCGGGCGAGAGAAACAATCAATAAAGGAGGTTTTTATAACTTATGGAATATTCACTGGCCCCTACGGGAGAACGGTTTTCTCTCCCGAACGCAGAAGATAAGGAAATAGAAAACAGGCGGCTCCGCACCCTGGTCGAAGAACAACGTCGTTTGGATCGGGAGATCGTGGTGGTCATGGGAGTCGGCTTTGTCGGGGCGGTGATGGCCGGCGTGATTGCCGATTCTCTGGATGCTCAGGGCCGATCCGGGAAGTTCGTCATCGGCATGCAGCGACCCAGCTCCAGATCCTTCTGGAAGATCCCTTTTATCAATCGGGGAGTTTGTCCGGTCACCGCTGAAGACCAGGAGGTGGCCCCGTTGATCCGGCGTTGTGTCCTGGATAAAAAAACCCTGACAGCTACCTTTTCCATGGAGGCCCTCTCCCTGGCCGATGTGGTCGTGGTTGACGTTCAATGTGATTTCATTAAAGAAGATCTGGGCCATGTCAAAAGCGGTAATGCCGATATTCAGGCCCTGGAAGAAAGTTTCAAGATTATCGGGCAGAAAATTTCTCCCAAGGCCCTGGTCCTGATCGAAACCACCGTACCGCCGGGAACGACCGAATACATCGCCTACCCTTATATTAAAAAGGCTTTTGAAGAAAGGGGTCTGTCCGAGGATCCTCTATTGGCCCACAGTTTTGAACGGGTCATGCCCGGAAAAGAATATGTGGCTTCGATCCGGAATTTCTGGCGGGTCTGCAGTGGTATCAACGATGAGGCCAGGGCCAAGGTGGTTCGATTTCTTTCCGAGGTCATCGAGGTGGAAAAATTTCCTTTGACGGTCTTAGACCGGCCCATGGAAAGCGAGACCTGCAAAATCGTCGAAAACAGTTACCGCGCCACCATGCTGGCCTTTATGCATGAATGGAGTCTTTTTGCCGAACGCAACGGGGTGGACCTGGTCAAGGTTATCGAGGCCATCAAGGTCCGTCCGACCCACAATAATATCCTGTTTCCCGGCCCGGGGATCGGGGGCTATTGTCTGCCCAAGGACGGGGGGTTAGGGATTTGGTCTTATAAACACCTGATGGGTTTTCAAGATGATATCTTTCAGATCACTCCACTGGCCATCGATATCAATGATACCCGGGCCCTTCATGCCGCCCAATTGGTCCGGGATGCCCTGCGCAACAAAAACCGGATTGTGGCCTCTTCCCTGATTGCGGTTCTGGGGATATCCTACCGGGAGGATGTGGGGGATACGCGTTACAGCGGCTCAGAACTTCTGGTCCGGAAGTTAAGCGAGATGGGGGCGGAGATCAGGGTCCATGATCCTTATGTGGATCGTTGGTGGGAGATGGAAAAACAAGACGATTATCCGATCCATAGTAGCTGGTCCCGTTTTTTCCGGAATCAGGAAGGGTTAACAAATCTTCTGGTATCCAAAAGCATTCCGGATGCCGTAAAAGGAGCGGATGCCTTGGTCCTGGCCGTACGCCATCTGCCCTATCTGGAACTGGATCCGGATCAGGTTGTCGCCTGGATTGGAAAACCGGCGGCGGTCATCGATTGTTTTGGAATACTGAGAGATGATCAGATCCGGCGATATTTCGAGCTGGGCTGCGAGGTGAAGGGCTCCGGCCGAGGCCACATCAACCGCATCAAACGGGAAGTGTTGGGCAAAAAACAGGGTTAGACAGGATTAACCTGATTTGAAAATACCTGGTCTCACACCCGCTTCGCTCGAGGACGCAGAGAACGCAGAAAAGCGATTTTTTCCATTGCGGTTAAGAAGACCGCAATGGAAAACAGCCCGGAGCTGCCGCGCCCCTGGCCTGAAGCGGTGAAGTTTTGTGGCTGCCGTCCCTCTCAATGGCAGCCCCAAAAAAAAGATCCTCTCTGTGTCCTCCGTGATCTCGAGCGAAGCGGGCGAGAGAGAGTTCCAAAATTATTAAATCCTGTAAATCCTGTCAGAGAGAAAAACATGAAATCCAAAGTCGCTGTTTTAAAAACCAAACCGCAGACCGTCTTTGACGATATTAGCCGACTGGTCGAATTGGCTGAATTGAAAAAGCATCTCGACCCGACCCGGCCGGTCATCCTCAAAGACAACATCTCCTGGCATTTCCCTTTTCTTTCCGCCAATACCACCCCCTGGCAGTTGGAGGGGATGATCCGGGCCTTACAGGAAAACGGCTATAAGGAGTTGGTGGCGGTCCACAACAATACGGTGGTCACCAATCCCGATAAGGGTGGAAGGCTGAACAAACTGACCCCCATCTATCAGAAATACCGCATTCCGGAACTCTATAATTTTAAAAAAGAACAGATCCAATGGATCGACTATCGTCCCAAGGCCAGAATGAGGGTCCTGGACCGTATCTTCCCCCGGGGAATCCGCATCCCCGAATTCTTCATAGGGAAAAATATCGTTCATCTTCCGACCGTTAAAACCCATATCTATACCACCACCACCGGAGCCATGAAAAATGCTTTCGGGGGTCTTTTGAATACCAAACGACATTATACCCACAGTGTCATCCATGAAACCCTGGTGGATCTCCTGGCCATCCAAAAGGAGATCCATTCCGGGATCTTCGCTTTGATGGATGGGACCCTCTGCGGTTCCGGCCCTGGTCCAAGGACCATGATCCCGGTGGAAAAGGATTATCTCCTGGCCGGCGGAGACAGCGTCGCTATTGATGCGGTAGCCGCCCACATGATGGGCTTTGATCCTCTGAAACTGCCTTTTATTCGTCTGGGTTTAGAGGACGGGCTGGGCCAGGGAAAGTTTGAAGACATTGATGTCGTGGGTGAAGATGTCTCCGGGGAAAATTTCGGATTTCAAGTGGGGGATAATTTTGCCAGTAATATAGGAGACCTCCTATGGTTCAGCCCTTTCAGGAAATACCAGAAGATTTTTTTCCATACCCCTTTGGTTAATCTGTTTATCTTCGGTTCATTCTTTTATCATGACTTTATCTGGTGGCCTTTCAAGGGCACCCCTATGATGAACCGGTTAAAAAAAGAATCCAAGTGGGGGCGGTTTTTTTCGACCTACCCGGATTTATAATGTTTAAAATTTTCGTTGCGAGTTGCGCGTTACGAGTTGTGAGAGGGAAACTTGTTCATTCTCAACCGGCAACCTGTGCCCCGTAACAGCAAAATGTGAGAGATAATCTCCAAGTGCAAGGAGCTTCAATAAACACCTTATGGACTTTATTGACCTAAAATATCAACAGCAACGGATTAAAGCAAAAATAGATTCAAAAATCCAGGCAGTTCTTACCCATGGGCAGTATATTATGGGCCCTGAGGTCAAAGAACTGGAGAACCAGTTGGCCGAATATGTGGGCGTTAAGAATGCCATCGGGTGTGCCTCGGGAACCGATGCCCTGCTATTAGCCTTAATGGCCTATGGTGTCGGCCCTGGCGATGCTATTTTTACCACCCCCTTCACCTTCATCGCTACTGCCGAGGCCGTCAGTCTTCTTGGGGCCACTCCGATTTTTGTCGACATCGACCCAAAGACCTTCAACCTCGATCCGGCTAAACTCGAACTGGCCATCCAGGCCCTAAAATCAAACGATCCATCAATCTATCCCTTGCCCCGGCCTTTGTCACCGAACGCCGACCGCCGAACACCGACCGCTTCATCTATTGATTCTCCTCCTTTGAGCTTTGAGCTTTCAGCTTTGAGCCCCTCTACGCCGAACGATTCATCTTTAAACTCTCCGAACTCCGAACTCCGAACTCCGAACTTTATAGATCCGTCACGCGTCACTCGTCACTCGTCGCTAACTCCGCGCGGCATTATCGCGGTGGACCTTTTCGGTCTCCTCGCTGATTATGACCCAATAAACGTTATCGCCCAAAAACACAATCTCTTTGTCGTCGAAGATGGGGCCCAATCTTTCGGAGCCGAGTATTTCGGCCGAAGGGCCTGCTCCTTGTCCGACGTGGCTTGTACTTCCTTTTTCCCGGCTAAGCCACTGGGCGGTTATGGGGATGGCGGCATGTGTTTTACCAATGATGATCCATTAGCCGAAGTGATGCGGTCTTTGAGGATCCATGGTCAGGGAAACGATAAATATGAAAATATCCGAATCGGGATCAACGGTCGACTCGATACGCTCCAGGCGGCTATTCTTTTGGCTAAATTGGAAATCTTTCCCGAGGAAATCGAACTGCGGCAACAAGTCGCTGAAAGATATAACACCCTTCTTGCGCCATGCCCTATGCTCCATGCTCCGTGTATACCAGAAGGGTATATAAGCGCCTGGGCACAGTATTCAATCCTGGCATCAAGTTCAGCGGAAAGGGATAAACTGATGGGACGGCTGAAGGCAGCAAACATCCCCACGGCCATCTATTACCCCAAACCCCTGCACCTCCAGAAGGCCTTTGCCTTTCTGAATTATGGCGAAGGGGATTTCCCGGTTAGCGAAGACTGCGCCAGGCGCATCTTTAGCTTACCTATGCACCCTTATTTGAAGTCGGAGACCCAGGAACGGATCATCAACATTTTAAGGGCTGCTCAATGACCTATGACCCAAGGGACCCAATGATTCAAAGATCCAATAACCCAACACCCACTTGCCCCCAATGCGGATCATCGAAACTCCGGCGAAGCCATTCGAGGGGACGACTTGAAAAATTTTTAAAATATTTCAACCAAAGGGCCTATCGCTGCAAAGAGTGCAACTGGCGAGGGATGATTGCGACAAAAAATCAAAGAAGCTATAAGAGGCCGTTTTTTAAGGGCTATTCTATCGGCAGGCTTGTTCTTGTCGGTTTTTTTTTGGTTTTTACGCTGTACCTGATGATTTATTTGGTAAAAAGGATCGGATAAGAACGGATTACAAATCGCAAAGGTAGTTTTGATTATTCCTATCGTTCTTCTAAGTCTGCTGTATTTTGCCACGATTTTTTTCGGGGGGGCCCATCTATGGGTCCAGACCCTCCTTATCCTTTCC
>CAZVHO010000029.1:44413-49641 GCA_964627515.1 uncultured Thermodesulfobacteriota bacterium
CACGATTTTTTTCGGGGGGGCCCATCTATGGGTCCAGACCCTCCTTATCCTTTCCCTGTTTTTCTTCTCCTTAGCCATCCTCTGGCAGCAGACCTTTAAAAAATCCCAAAGCCATCCCTTGCAGGTCCCGGTTATTCGGGACCCGGTCTTTTGGATCGGTCTTTTATTTCTCCTGTGGACCGTCCTTTCTCTTATCCCTCTTCCTTCCGATCTCTTAAGAGTGATTTCGCCAAAGGCCTTCGATATCTGGAATGGAACCCGATCAGTGGGAGGAGAATATCCCCACCCCTTATCCCTTTACCCTTATATGACGGTCAATAGCTGGATTTTTGGTTTGTTTCTCCTTGCTTTTTATCAACTGGCCCTTAGGGGAATCCATTCGCACCGGCAGATCCATTGGCTGGTCGTGGGCCTGATGGGTTTGGGAACCCTGGAAAGTCTTTATGCCCTGGGCCAGGTGGCTACAGCCAGGCCTTATGTACTCTGGTGGCTGAAAGATGTGAGTCAAGAGGTGGCTACCGGGAGTTTTATCTACCGGAACCATTTCGCCTGCTTTCTGGCTATGATCATCTGCCTGGGCGTAGGCTATCTGTGGGCTTTGGGCAAAGAGCATCAGGGAAAAAATTTTCCGAATAAACAGGCCCTGGTTTACCGGGCCGGGGTCCAGATGGGCTCCCTGGGAGTCAGGGGGATTATTATTTTGCTGATTTTGGCCGTGATGATTGCCGCCTTGCTGGTCACAGCCTCCCGGGGAGGGGTGTTGACCCTCCTGGCCGGCCTGATCATCATGGGCCTTCTGCTGGCGACCCGTTTTTTTAAAAGCCAGAAGACCGTCATCCTTTTGCTGGCCCTGTCTTTGATCTGCACTTATGTGGGTTTTGTGGCCCTGGACCGGGTCCTGGAACGCTTTCAATCCTTTGAATTGGGTTTTGAAGACCGGATGGCCTTAGCTCAGGAAACCTTTCAGATAGGCCGGGATTTCCCGGTTTCCGGATCGGGCCTGGGGACCTTTGAATTTGTCTATCCCGCTTATCAGGCACGGCATTTGGAAGCCCTGGGAGATTATGCCCATAACGATTGGGTCCAGCTTTTTGCCGAAACTGGATCCATAGGGTTGCTGATCCTGGGAGGGGGTTTTCTCTGGTTTATGGGGCGATCGATTGCCCTCTGGCGGAAACGCCGCGATCCTTTTAAGGTCGGCTTAGGTCTGGGGGGGCTGGGGGCCATGGTAACGGTTTCCCTCCATTCCTTGAGTGACTTCAACCTGCACCTCCCGGCCAATGCCCTTTTATTGGCCTTGATCACCGCTCTAACCTGGTCGGTTCTTAATTCCCCTGGCCCGGAGGGCCGGGAAAAAGCCCCTCCGGCCAGGGCCGTTCTGAAAGTTCCCCTGTGGGCGGCCATACCTTTCTTGACCTTACTCACTTTCTTTTTAGGGGCCTTGTCGTTGAGGACTTTTCAGGTATGGCAGGCCGATACTTTGGCCCGGACGGTTTGGAATTCAACGCTCCCATTTAAAGAACCGACTGATTCGGATTTGCTAAAGGCCTGGACCCTGGCCCCTGGGAACGCCCGGTATTGGGGCTGGCTGGCCTCCCGAGTGACTGAAAAACCGGCCCTGGCTGGTCAGGTAGAGCATAGGATCCCCAAAGGAATCGGTGACTTAAATCTCTATCTCCTGGGTCAAGGGATAGTGCGGAATCCAACGGCCTGGAACATTTGGAGAGACTTTGCCTGGGCGGCTTTTTTTAAGGCAAGCAAAGAACCAAAGACATACCTCCCCTTGGCGGAGCAAGCCTCTCTACAGGCCTCACGTTTTAGGCCCTATGCCTTTTCGGGGCACCTCGATTCCGGTATGATCGGTCTGGCCTCCTATGCCCGCCAGGGGGGGAAGGGAGAAAAAAAACTTTGGATGGAGGCCTTTAACCGGGCTTTATCCCTGAATCCCGATTTGTCTCCCCGGGTAGCCGACCAGGTCCTCTTGTATCTTGGTCCGGAAGGGGCTAAGGAATTAATGGGCCTCCTTCCAAAAGAGACAAAGTCCTATCTTTTGACAGGAGTTCATCTGTTAAAACAGGGGATTTACAAAGAAGGGCTGGAATACCTCAGGCAAGGGGAGCACTATCGGGAAAGGGAAATTGAACGCCTCTGGGAAGAGGCCCTTCCGGCCAGGGTCGGATCCCTGGAAAAAAGAAAAAACATTTTAGAACAACTTAGAACCCTGGACCCCCAGTACCCCGGACTTTTGTTGACACAAGGAAGCGTATTGGAGGCCTTGAAATCTCAAGATCGCCGGCATGGAGTGCTTGGTGAGTTGTGGGACCGGAAAGAATTGGCCTGGAACCTTAAGCTCCTGGAAGAACAAAAACAAGGATCTTTTACTGAAATCGCCTATTTTTTAGGAAGAATGGCAGAAGAAGAAAAGGACCTGAAAAATGCCCGATTTCAATTTCATCGGGCCCTTCAGCATAACCCCCAATTTTTTCCGGCCTGGGTACGTCTTGAAAAGGTTTTGAAGCAGACGCTGCGCAGCGAGGGGGATCGGGTGGAATTGGAAAATCTTCAAAAGAAGCTTGGGTTGTATGAAATGGACCGGGTGGTAGGGGATGCCTGGGTTCCGGAAGGCGTTTTTAAAGGATCGCCGGCCTGGAAGGCCCCTTTTAGAAACAGAAACCGGTTAAGCCGGTTGGAGATTGATTTTTCAGGGGAGTCCTCCGGGGCCTGGAAGCTTATTTTGGATGGGCGGTTTGTTTCGGCCTGGGCGGGAAATCGATATACAGGAGAGAAAAAAATGATGATCCCGGAAGGAGAGCACGAATTTAAGTTGATTCATTTTAAGGAATCAAATAAAATTAAATCTGAAAAATTGCCTTTTAGACTGGCTATCAGATTTGATTAACCACGGAACCACAGGGACGGTTTTTTGGCACGGATTTCACAGATGACACGGATAAAACAGTGAAATCCGCGTAATCCGTGCCAAAATAATTAGCTATGATCGATATACATTGTCATATATTACCCGGATTGGATGACGGGGCCAAGAATATGGAGGATGCCGTGGCCATGTGCCGGATGGCAATGGCCGACGGCATCCGGACCGTGGTGGCAACTCCCCATTGCCGAAACGGCTTGTACCAAAATAGTGAGCAGACTATTTTACCCGTTTTGGAGCAATTAGAAGAACACTTAAAGAAAGAAAGTGTGGATTTAGAACTTCGTCCAGGGGCCGATATCCATATCCATCCCGAAACGATTCCTTTTTTACGTCAAAACCCCAGGTTGTTATTAGGTGGGCGTTACTTCCTGCTCGAACTTCCGGCCCAATCCATTCCACCTTTTACCCGGGATTTTATTTTTGAGTCCCTACTCGCCGGTTTTATTCCCATTATCACCCATCCGGAACGAAATACCATCATTCAAGGGTATTGGAAGGGCCTTGAAGAATGGGTCAAGGCCGGGGCCTTGGTTCAAATCACGGCTATGAGCCTGACCGGGGACTTTGGGGGCCAAATAAAGGAAACCGCCTTTCAGATGGTCCGGATGGGAATGGCCCACTTGATTGCCACCGACGCCCATTCTCCAAGGAGACGCCCTCCGGTCCTTTCGCAGGCCCGAAAGATATTAGAGAGCTTCTTCGGTCCGGAACAGGCCCAGGCCATGGTAAAGGAAATTCCCGAAAAGATTCTTCGGGGGCAGACCATTGATGCTCCGCTTTTGAAGATGACCCCACCCGTTCAGAAATCCTTTTTTAAGAGGATGTTAGGGGGGTATTTAAATAAAAAATAATCGATTTTTTTCTTGACTTTTTGTTCGTTGTAGGATAAATTCACCATATCAATTTACAAATCATATTTACCCATTCTTTAAAATCTAAGGAGGGCAACATGAAAAAACAAAGAGTCATTGGGACAGGGTTGTTAGTGGTAGGGTTATTTTTTGGGATACTCTTGATGACCGGACAGGCCATGGCCGCCGAACCCACCATGGGGGCTGTGGTCAATGAAATGGCGAAACAGTTAGGCATGACCACCGAGGCCTTAACCGCCATCCTTTTCCCGCTTGGCGTAACCGGTTTGGACAAAGCGGCCACGGAAGCCAACATCGCCCAACTTTATCTGGCAGTGGATTCAGCCATTGCGGCCGGTAAGTTAACTGGGGAAGCCAGTACATTGGTTAAGCTTGCTGCCGCGAATGCCGGGGTTTCTGCACCGGTCATAGCTGGTGGTGTTTCCTCTGGAACGTCACTTGCAGCTCTTACTTCTACCCGAGGCGGCGGTCCTGGTGGCACCGGTGGCGGAACTGGTGGTGGAGCCGGTGGCGGCGGCGGAGGGGGCGGCGGAGTAGTCTTCTCCAAAAGCAGGTAAGGAAGCTGAAAGCTCAAAGTCAAAGTAAAAAAGATCGTTTATGCTTGAGGAGCATTTCATTTGAGGCTTGAGGCATAATCGTTTTGCTCATAGCTGATGGCTCATAGCCCACGGGAACGAGACAAACGCAATAAAACCAGACAGATGAGAACAACCGGAAAGACGAAATTGACAAGATAGACAAAGAAAGATGATTACAAGGAGAGAAAGAGATTAACCATATTTCATTTGGAGGTGGCACCCGATGAACATGAAAAATTGGGGTAATTTGTTAGCGGTAATATTAGGGATTTCCATGCTTTGTTTTGTTTCTCCTTTGGGAGCCCAGGTGGCAGGACCTGGCCAGGGAAACATCAAAATCGGCCCGCTGGAAGTGCATCCTTTCGTGGGATTAACCGAAACTTATAATGATAACGTTTACCGGAATTACGGGAATTTGAAATCCGAATCCGATTTTATTACCACCCTTTCTCCGGGGGTGCAGCTCTTTTTGCCTTTGCAGCGCCATAACGTTCAGTTAAATTACAAAGCCGACGTTAACTGGTTTTCAAATAATTCCGGAACCAACTATACCAATCAACGGGTTGGGGGGGAAGTGAATCTGGACTTCCCCGGAGGATTGCTCTTCGGGTTATCGGATTATTATGCCGATGCCAAAATCCCCCGGAAGGCCAAAAACGGCAATAACAGTTCCAGTGACCCTTTCCGAGAACTCCCTTACAAGGCCAATGATTTTAATGTCATGGCTAAATATCGATTCGTAGACCGCTGGGCGGTTGAAGGCCGGTATAATAATTACGATTACGCCTATAAAAACAATTTTGATGAGGGTGGGAACTATAAAAGGGATTTATTCGGGGG
>CAZVHO010000030.1:0-13116 GCA_964627515.1 uncultured Thermodesulfobacteriota bacterium
GGGATCGGGACTTCGTTAAAGAATAAAGTTGCAAGTTGTCTGTTACAAGTGAAAAATCTTGAACCCTTAATCCAGTCCGCCTCAAGCGGACGGGCGGTTAAAGTTTTTTAGATCTACGGGTTATGGGTTTACCTATCAATATCCGCAAGAATATGGTATATATGAAAAAGTGGCAGGCCGACGAGGTGGATTTGTTTAGGTTTAAGGTCCAAGGGCTCTAACCTTAAACCTTGGACCGTACACCGTGAACCGTGTATTCATGCCTTTGGCCCCTGCACCGGGAGGTAATTATGACTAGACAACAGGAATTGGAAAACCAGGGCTGGAAGAGGCAATTCACCGCCGATGAGCCCCGTCTCTCCGAGGCCATGGAAGAATATCGGGAGTTGGGGTTCGAGGTCCTGGTGGAACCCATCGATCCAAAGGAAATGGAAGGAGAATGCGCGAGTTGTCTGCTGGCCGCCTGTGACCAGTATAAGATCATTTACACCCGCCGAAAGCATTAACCTGTTTAGACAGGATTTACCGGATTACCCGGCTCCTTTTAAATATTCCCCCTTTGCACTTAATCATTTAACTTTGGGACTAACCCTGAATTTTTTTAAACCATGAGAAATTTTATTCGAAAAGTAGTACAAAAGATTAGAAATATCGGCAGACCCGGAGAAAAAGGTCTCAAAGCGAAAGGGGCCTCTCCGGCGCCCCTACCGGAGCTACCCCTTCCGGCCATGGAAAACCGTTCCCATCCCAGAAGGCGCCCCCGAAAAAGAGGCCATGGAACCCCTGCGGCAGCGGGTGGATCACCAGCCTCCGCTGTCCCAGCACCGGTAGTGCCCTGGCGGATTTCCCAGTTCAAGGTTCCGCCGGCCGAAGGAAAAACCCGCTTTCACGATTTTGATCTTCCCGATCCGCTTATGCAGGCCATCATGGATCTCGGTTTCCAGTATTGTACCCCGATTCAAGCGGAAATTCTTCCCAGTACCCTATCCGGCAAAGACGCCAGCGGACGGGCCCAAACCGGAACCGGCAAAACAGCGGCCTTTCTCATTGCCGTGATTACCCGGATGCTGAACAATCCCATCCATGGCGGGAGGAAGCCTGGAACGCCCCGGGTCCTGGTGATTGCCCCCACCCGGGAACTCGTGCTTCAGATATTTGAGGAAGCCCGCCAACTCATCAAGTACACTGATCTTAAGGTGATCTCCCTGTTCGGCGGTATGGATTTCGAAAAGCAGAAGAGGCAACTGGTCGGTGTTCCGGTGGATATCGTGGTAGCCACCCCCGGCCGGTTGCTCGATTTTCAACAACGACGGGACCTGATCCTGAACAGGGTAGAGGTGATGGTCATCGATGAAGCCGACCGGATGCTGGACATGGGATTTATCCCGGACGTCCGGAAGATCATCCACAGCACCCCGCCCAGGGAAAAGCGTCAGACCCTGCTTTTCAGCGCCACGCTGACCAAGGAAATTACCCGCCTGGCCGCCCAGTGGACCCATAACCCGGTGACGGTGGATATCGAACCGGAGCAGGTGGCCGTGGAAACGGTGGACCAGATTGTCTACATCGTGACCACGGAACAGAAATTCGCCCTGCTTTATAACATCATCGACAAGCTGAAGCTGGAGAGGGTTTTGGTTTTTTGCAACCGGAAAGACGAAGTGAGACGGCTGGCCGAAATGCTCACCCGATACGGAATCACCTGTGCGGAACTTTCCGGCGATATTCCCCAGCACCAGCGGATCCAACGTCTCGACCAATTCAAGACCGGAAAGTTCCGGGTCCTGGTGGCCACTGATGTGGCCGGCCGGGGTCTGCACATCGAAGGCATGAATCATGTGATCAATTTTACCCTGCCCCATGATCCGGAAGATTATGTGCACCGAATCGGACGCACCGGACGGGCCGGAGCCGCCGGGACCTCCATCAGCTTTGCCGATGAAAAGGAAGCCTTCTACCTTCCACCCATCGAAGCCTACATGGGCAGGAGCCTCAGTTGTATTCAGCCGCCGGAAGAATGGCTTGATTTACCAAGACCGGCAGGTCCCAGGAAAAACCGCCGCCCGGAAATTACAAGAAATACCGCCCCGACCGGCAGGAAGCCGGACACCCGGTCCAGGCCCCGGTCGGGTAGGACCAAACCGGTTCCTTAAGCTGCTTCTTTTAAGGCCCCTAACAAATCTCCTGTGAAGAGCAGGAGAGGACCTGAACCGCCCGGCTTTTGTCCCTGAAGATGGTCGTTCCCTTCAAGCCAAGGCGGAAGGCCTCCTGATAGATCGTTAAAATGGTTTCCGGGGTGGCGGTTTCGGGCAGATTGATGGTCTTGGAAACGGCATTGTCTACGTAATTCTGGAAGGTCCGTTGAATCTTCAGATGGACCAGGGGATCGATCTGGGAGGCTTTCCGAAAAAGTTCGGGGAGTCTCTTCCCCATCGCCGGACTGCTTTTCATCTCTTCATACAGAGGATCGATCATCTCCAGTTCTATGTCGCCCAAAAGACGCCGTTTATAGCGGTTATCATAGATCGGTTCTATACCACCTCCTGGGGTTAGTAAGGGGAAACAGGGCGCCTTGGGCAAAAGCTTGCATGAAGGCATCGGAAACGGCCACTGAAAGGTTAAAATTGGTCAGTTCGGCCGGGTCCCTTTTTATCGTAATAAATTCTTCTATATCCGGATGATCGATCCGGAGAACGCCCATATTCGCCCCCCGTCTGGTCCCGCCCTGTTTGATCACCTCCGTGGCCATATTGAAAACCCTTATAAAAGAGACGGGGCCGCTGGCCTGACCCATGGTCGAGGTGACCAGATCATTTTTAGGCCTCAATCTGGAGAAAGAAAACCCTGTGCCCCCGCCCGTCTGGTGGATCAAGGCCGTTTCCCTGACCCGGTTAAAAATGGAGTCCAGGGAGTCCTCAATGGGGAGTACGAAACAGGCGGCGAGTTGGCCCAATTCCCGGCCGGCATTCATCAGGGTAGGCGAGTTGGGAAGAAATTCCAGGTTGGAGAGCATGGCGTAAAAGGCTTCTTCGGTTTTTTCTCTCTGTCCGCCCGGAAAATGATCCTCGGCCTGGGCCAGGAAGCCGGCTACCCGGCTGAAAAGGCCTTCCGGAGTCTCTATCGGTTTTCCGGTTTCGTCTTTAATCAGGTATCTCTTTTCCAGGACCAGGAGTGCATTGGGATCAAGCATTCTGTCTCCACTTCGAAAGCCTTTTGATAATAATAAAAAAATTAAGTACTCCTGATTGGTCTGTCAAGATAATGACTTGTTTAGGAAAGGTTAGCGGATTCGGGACAACCGATAAACCAACCCTGGTGAACCTCTTTCCGGTTTGGACGATTTAAAAAGTATTTATAATAACCCGAAAGATAAAATGTTGTTGACTTGTGATTATTTTTAAATAAAATCAACAAGTACATGATGGTAAGCCTTTTGTCATGATTCATGTTCGGATGAAATGGACGGTCTGGAAGGAAAATAAAGATCATCGATTCGGAAAGGCCCGTGAACGTCGTCTTATTGTTTGATAAGGAGGAAAAAAAGTTGGGAACGGATTCTCTATTTGAAAAGTTTTTGCCTTTTTGGGCCCATGAAATCCGAAATCCCCTTCAAGCGATCGGCGGGGCCCTGGCGGTTATTGAGAAACGATCCGATGTCAAAGATATGGCCCTTGCGAAATCGATTCATATTGTCAAAGAAGAGGTGGGGAACCTTACTGAATTTGTCCAGGAATGTATGGACTATGTACGACCCCCCAATAAAAGTCATTGGGGAGAAGTGAATATTAATGAAACTCTCTTGTTGGTGGTAAACCTGATGACTTTCATGTTCAAGGACCTGTCGGAACAAATAAGTGTCAGAACCGTTTTGGATCCTCAACTATCAAAGGTTTATGCCAATTATGAAGAAATAAAAAAAGCCCTTTTGAATGTATTAAAAAATGGTTTTGAATCGATGCAGCATACCCCGAATAAAGTGCTAACCCTGAAAACAATCAACAAGCCGGATGACGGATGGATAGAAATTATCATCAGCGATACCGGGGTGGGCATCAAGAAGGAAACTATTCCATTTGTCGGTACCCCTTTCTTTACTACCAAATTGAGAGGCACGGGGTTGGGGTTGGTTATTTGCCATAGAATTATTGTCGAACGTCATAAAGGCAGCCTGTTAATTGAAAGTCAAGAAGATTTGGGGACGACAATAACAATTAAGCTGCCCTTGAACCAGACCAAAGAAAGGCACGGAGTTTGATTTTATGGTCCGACCGAGCCTTTTAGTCGTCGATGATGAACCGAATTCACTCTTCGGGATAAGCCAGATCTTAATCGACGAAGGCTATGAGGTGATCCAGGCTTCTATCGGAAAGGAAGCACTGGAATGGCTTGAAAAAAAGGAAATCAACCTGGTTATTACCGACGAAAAAATGCCTGGTCTGAGCGGTATGGACCTTCTTTATGAGATTAAAAAATCGGATCAACAAATCCCGGTCATTCTCCTTACCGCTTATGGGTCGGTTTCCATGGCGGTAGAAGCCTTAAAACAAGGGGCCTACTATTTTTTTGAAAAACCTATTTTTAATATTTTGGACAAGTTTCTCGCCATTATTCGACAGGCCCTTAAGACCCAAGAGTTAGAGAAAGAACTCAGCCATCTTAGAAAAGAAGTCAGAGAAAAGTACTCGTTTCCCAATATTATCGGCCAAGGTCAAAAGATGATGGAGGTTTTTGAGTTCATAGGCCGGGTGGGACAAACGGAAAGCACCGTTTTGATCCAAGGCGAAAGCGGAACCGGGAAAGACCTTATCGCCAAAACCATACACTATAATAGTCCGAGAAAAAACAAGCCCTTGATCGCAGTGAATTGCGGTGCCCTGACCGATACCCTTTTGGCCAGTGAATTGTTCGGCCATACTAAGGGATCCTTTACGGGGGCGGTCAGGGATACGGTCGGACGGTTTCAAGCTGCTGAAGGGGGGACCCTGGTTTTGGAAGAAATCGGCGAGGTTCCTTTGCAATCCCAGAAAGTCCTTTTGAGGGTATTGGAAACCAAAGTATTGGAACGGGTGGGTAGCAGTCAGTCGGTAGAAGTGGATGTTCGAATCATTGTAACAACCAACAGAAACCTGCGGGAAGAAGTAAACAACGGGAATTTCAGAAAAGACCTGTACTATAGATTAAATATACTCTCGGTTACGGTGCCTCCTTTAAGGGAACGGGTCTCGGATATCCCGCTTCTGACAGACTATTTTCTGAAAAAATATCAATTAGGAGAGACCCCTTTCCGGATTAAACCTGATGTGATGGCTTTTTTAAAAACTGGTCCCTGGCATGGAAATGTCAGAGAATTGTCCAATGTAATTCAGCATATAATCACCTTTTGTCGGAATAACCTGATTACCATGAATGATCTCCCTTCCTATCTTCTGTCCAATGAGGACGAATTTCAAGAGATGGAAAAGGGGGAAATTGATTTGTCGAAGATGGTTTCCGACCTTGAAAAAAGGTGGATTCTAAAAAAATTAGAAGAAGGCGGTTGGAACCAGCAAAAGGCCATGGAGTTGCTCGGGGTCACCAGACGGATGCTGGCGAATCGAATTCGAAAATACCAGATTGAAATACCAAAAATGAGATAGAAGATACTACTCAAAGATATTAGGAATTTCTCTGTTGCGGGTTACGGGTTACGGGTTAAGAAAATATAAGTTTCCTCTAATAACTCGTAACTCGTAACTGAAACCCGGAACCCGTAACAATAAAAATGTTAGAGATAAATTTTCAGATACTGGGCCTAATAATGTAAGTTTGGCCGGGAATTTGCATAATATTTTATTGAAACGCTAAGAGAGTTTAAATTTTGACACTGTTGAACCTTTCCTCAGGGTTGTTGGAATTAAAAAAGGGATTCAATGAAGCTATACTGGATAGGGGGACCAATAGCCCATGGCTGATAATTCGATTCTTTTAATTGATCCTTTTGAAAATGTCCTTACTATTTATCGAACGATTTTAGAAGAAGAAGGTTTTCAGGTAGATACCTTAGCCGACTTTAACGAATCCGTTCAATTTTTTTCCATAAAACACTATCCAGTGGTTATCATGGAATATTCAATTTCATTGGAGGAAACCTGCCATTTTATCCAAGGGGTGAAAAAAGAAGCTTCTGAAACCTATATTATTTTGAATACCTCGATCGTTATTGACGATCTTGCTTACGAAAAATTATTTGCCAGCGGCCTGGATGACTATTTATTAAAACCCTACGCCCCGGGAAAGCTCCTGATCCATATTAAAAAGGGACTTCGGCAAAAAGAGGTTATCCTGGAAAACAAGGAAAAAGAGAAGCAATCCCTGGTTGACCCAATTGCCTATAAAGATCAACAACTGATCTTTAATCAGTCTTTTTTTAAGACCTTGGCCCGCCAGGAATTAAAGAAGGCCAAGCGGCATCAGCAACCGTTATCACTCCTTTTACTTAAGCTGCCTACCAAGGAAACAATGGGGAGCCATCATGACTCTTTCTATTGTAACTTGATGAAAATTATAAGGAATTCTGTACGAGAAGAAGATTTATTAGGTCGGGAGAACGGTCACCTGGGAATCCTCCTCAACCAAACCGATCAGGCAGGGTCTCAGATCCTGGAACAAAGGCTTTCCGAATTAATACAATCTCATCCTTCATTAAAAACCACTCCTTCAATAACCCCGATACTCAAGAACCTTTCCTTTCAAAATTACACCTTCCCTTCCCAGGGGGAGAGTCGATCTGAATTTATAAATCGACTTTTGGAGGAAATAGAAGCCCCGACCGGTTCCCGATAAACACATCTAACCTATCGTAATAAGGTAATATTTATTCTTTTTTAGGGATGAACATTTTCGTCCACTTGCCGAACCATAAAGTCCAGTTGAATAAATTGCAGTTTATAAAAAATGAGGGGATCCATTTCAGTTCTACCCGGACTGATCCCGAGGAGATGGGGATCAAAGAGCCGAACTATTGAATATTAATTAAAAAACATTGTTTTAAAAATTAGAAAATTAGGATATAATCCTTTCATTTAATGAGAGCCAGCAGATGAATAAAATTGTTTGGATCCTTTTCATCGGAATCTGGTTGGCAGGGGTTTCCCTGCTGACAGTCTCTGCTCAGCAACAGGATGCAGGAACCCTTTTTAAAAAAAAAGGCCAGGCTGAAATATCGGCTGATAGTGGTCAATATGTTATCGGCCCGGAAGATGTTCTTTTTATTCATGTCTGGAAAGAAGAGGCCTTGTCCAAAACGGTTCCGGTAAGAATGGATGGGAAGATCTCCTTACCCCTGGTGGATGAGATTCAGGCCGCGGGGCTGACCCCTCTCCAGTTAAGAGAGGAATTGATCCGGCGGTTTCAAGAATTTGTTGATCTTCCTAATGTATCGGTCATGGTCATGGAGGCCAATAGTTTTAAGGTTTTTATTTCAGGAGAGGTCAAGAATCCGGGTGTCTATCGCCTGCGAAACGAAACCACCATCCTTCAATTGATTTCCATGGCCGGCGGGTTCACGGAATGGGCGAATCAAAAGGAGGTCATCGTCATCCGCAAGGAACAAGGGCGAGAAAGACGACTCATGGTTAATTACAAAAAAATCGTTTCCGGTGAAGAATTTGGTGCCAATATACTGCTAAAAACAGGGGATACCATTATTGTTCCACAATAATAAGGTCTTATGCGATCCGGAGCGGCCTGATCCGTTGGGAGGGGAGATCAACAAAAATGAAGAAAATGTTCACAGCAAACATTACCCTTTGGTTGTTCGGTCTGATTCTGATCGGAGGCCTTTCCTCGAGGCTTTATGGAGATACAGGCCATATAAAGATCCAGCCTTATATAACGGTTCAGGAAGAATACAATGACAACATTAATTTGACTGCCAAGGAACAAAAAGCCGATTTTATCCATACTCTTTTTCCGGGTATTTCCTTCTCCAATCCCAAAGCCACTACCGGGATCGATTTCGACTATCGGCTTGGTCTGGTCTTTTATTCCAGCGCCACGGATAATAATTATATCAGCCATAACGGTAAATTAAATACCTGGATGGGCTTGGGGCCTATGTGGACCCTCCGTTTAAAAGAAGATTTTCTCCGGTCAGAGGAGCCCAGAGAGGGAGATTATAGCCTCCCGACCTCCGGAACCCAATCGGTTTATTCAACCAATCGGGCCAGGGCGGTCTTTCTCCGTAACGTATTGGAGCCTTCGGTCGACTATCAGTTCGGCAAGGAAAACCGGTTTACCCTTGGCTATCGAAACAATCTTTACAGGACCCAGAGCCGATTGGCCCAGGACAGCCAGGAAAATATGTTCAAAACCAGTCTGATTTATTGGGTAAATGTAAAAAACGGGCTTATGCTCGATTATAGTTATAGCCGGGGGGAGTTTGAAAACTCGCCTACGCTGAGGAGCCAGTCGGCCAAAGTCCGTTACTCCTATCGTTTAAATCCCAAGACCACTTATTATGGTGAATACGCCTTTCTCCGGAACGATTTTGATTCCCCTGGAATCAATTATGTGGTCCACAATCCGGGTCTCGGGATCGACCATGCTTTTAACCCGGCTTTAAGCGGCAATGTCCAGGTCGGTTATTTTTGGAAAAATTCCGATAATGGGACGACTAACGGTTATACTTACCAGGCCGGGTTGACCCAGAGAGACAGCAAGACGGTTTACACCCTTTCTATTCAGGGCGGCTATACGGAGGATTATTTTACCGCCGAGAATCTGGGTTTTGTCCGGTTTCACCGGGCCATCGGGAAAATGACCCATCGGGTAAGAGAGAGAACGACTCTGGATGTTTCCGGATCATTAGAACGGGCGGAATTTGATCCCAACCGGACGGATTGGATTTGGGGTCTTTCTGGAAACGTCTCTTACCAGCCTTTGAAGTGGCTTACCCTTTTTCTGGAGATCTCTCATCGGGAAGATAATTCCAATGTTGAAAGCTTTAGCTATATTGAAAACCGAGCCCTGTTCAAATTAACCGCTACCTATTAAACAGGGTAGAGCATTAACCATGATTAATCCCCAACGGTCTTTTAACATTCATTATTATATCGATATCTTTTTGAGAAGGCTCTGGTATTTCCTGATCCCCATGGTAATTGTTTTTATGGGAGCCACGATCTATGCCCTGGCCGCCCCAAAGGTCTACCGGGCCAGCACGTTGGTCCTGGTGACTCCTCAAAAAGTACCTGAAGCCATTATTAAACCCACGATTACATCGAGTATCGAAGATCGGTTACAATCCATCGGCCAGGAGGTTATGAGCCGAACGCGCCTGGAGCAGATCATTACAGAATTCAAGCTCTTTTCTGAAGAATTCAAGTCGAAGAGCAAAGAGGAGGTCGTAGAATTATTTCGGAGAAATATCAAAATAGAGATTAAGGGAATGGGGGAAGGGTCAAGATCTCAATCGAAAACCGAAGGCTATTTTATTATTTCTTACTTTGGAGGAGACCCCCAGGTCGTAACGATGGTCACCAATAAATTGGCCTCTCTTTTTATCGAAGAAAATTTGAAATTCAGAGAACAACAGGCCCAGGGAACAGTAGAATTCATTTCAGCCGAATTAAAGACCGCCAAGGAAAAATTGGATGAACAGGAAAAATTGATTACAACTTTTAAAAAGCAATATTTAAACGAACTCCCGGAACAACGGGATGCCAACTTGAAGGTCCTTGAGCAGCTCCAACTGCAACACCAACGGATCAGCGAAAGTCTGGGTAAGGCAGAGGATCGCAAACTGATCCTCCAAAACCAACTCTCTTCCTCAACAGTCCCGGGGGAGGCGGCCCATACTTTGGATGGTCCCAAGGAAGAACCCCCAATCCCTACCGCGCAATCATCCCTTTCGGGGAACCTTAATGAAAAGCAGCTTATGGTGTTAAAGGCCCAGTTGGAGGACCTGCTGGCTAAATATACCCCCAGACATCCGGATGTCATGGTCACCAAAAAGAAAATCATTGAATTAGAAAAAATTATTCAAGAGAGTGATCGTCCGGTGGCCCCTTCCGAAAGGCCTAAGCTTGTGAAGACCATGGACCCTCTCCGGGCTCAAACCCGGTTGCTTCAAGAAGAAAGAAAAAATCAACTGTTGGCGACCGACCTGGAAATCAAGAAATTAAAGAATGAGAATGCCAGGTTGAAAGCCATGATGGCGGAATATCAAGCCAGGGTAGAAAAAACCCCAATGCGGGAATTGGCCTTGAACGCCCTGTCCCGGGATTACAAAAACACCTATGAAACCTATCAAACCCTGGTCCAAAAGAATGTCACATCCCAACAAGCGGAAAATTTGGAAAGACGACAAAAGGGGGAACAGTTTCGGGTGATTGACCCGGCAAGAATTCCCGAGAAACCTTTTAAACCGGACATCCCCAGAATACTTTTGATAGGTCTCTTATTGGGGATTGGGGGAGGTGTCGGAATAGCCTTTATTAGAGAGCAGATGGACCGATCTTTCCGGGATGCCGAAGATTTGTATGTAACCTTGGGTATCAAGGTTTTGGCCAATATCCCCAGGGTGGAAAAGAAGGCGGCTTAGCTTAATTTTCTCTATTCTATATTCTGGCTCCTGATTTCTGGGTTCTTTGTGGGGAGAGTATGTATACAGCCTTTTATGGGTTTTACGAAAAGCCTTTCGAGATCACCCCGGATCCTCGTTTTCTATATCTGAGTGATTGCCATAAGGAAGCCCTGGCCCATCTCTTTTATGCCACCAAAGAGGGCAAGGGGTTAACGGTCGTTTCCGGAGAAGTCGGGACCGGGAAGACCATGATCGGCCAAACCTTCCTGAATCGCCTGGATCGAAATATCAAGACCATCTATATCTTTAATCCTAATTTAAGCCCCCTGGATTTTCTCCATTCGATTTGTGAGGCCCTGGGCATTCCGGGTCAGCAAAGGTTCAGGGGGCAATATATCACCCAACTCTTTGGTTACTTGGTTGAAGCCAATGCCCGGGGGGAGAAGGTTCTTTTAATTATTGATGAGGCCCAGTGTTTATCCCCGGATTTGCTGGAAGAAATTCGCTTGCTGACCAATCTGGAGACCGCCAGATCTAAGCTCCTTTTGGTGGCTTTGCTTGGACAACCGGAGCTTAACGATCTTTTGGATCGCCACGAGTTTCGCCAACTGAAACAACGCATAAGCCTCCGATACCACATGAAGCCCCTGACTAAAAAGGACATTAAAAAATATATTGAAAAGAGGCTGAAAGTTGTGGGGGCAGCGGACCCGAATCTATTTAAACCGAAGGCCGTTAAAAAAATTTATGAATACTCCAAAGGAACCCCGCGCTTGATCAACATTATCTGTGATAATGCCTTGTTAACCGGTTTTTCCCTGGATAAAAAAGTGATCGGGGAAAAAATTATCCGGGAAGTGATAAAAAGTCTGAATGGACCGAAGAGAAAGAAGAAATCAAAATCCCTTTGGCCCCTTCTTTTAATTATTTGGGGTTTGCTGGTGGGGGTCCTGTTATTAGGCTGGCAATATGGATGGTGGGATTACCTGAGAGAACTTTTTGAAAGGCACTCCTTTTAATACGAAAATAAAGCTTTTTGTCTCTCGCCCGCTATGCTCGAGAGCGCAGAGAGCCCAGAGAGGAATCTTACTGGTCTGAATCCCTGAGAGAGGGATTCAGACCAGCAGGCTCAGCCTCCGGCAGAGGGCGGCAGCGCCTGACCGGTTTTTCATTGCGGTCCTCTTAACCGCAATGAAAAAATATTAGGTTTTTCTCGGTGATCTCTGGGGGTTCAAGTCCGCCTGTTGCGGACCGGGACGATGGGCGGGCGAGAGATTAAGCCTGTAACGCAAAAATAACGTTCGGCGTTTGGCGAAAACCCAAATAATAAAAATATGACTGGCGTGAAGAATGGGCAAAAGAAAAATCTATAAGGCCTTGGAAAAGGCCGACTTTGAAATCGAAAAGGAATTTGGCCAGGAGAAATTATCGGGACCCCTCCCTTTCTTAGGAAGAGAGGTAAAACAGGGAAATAAGGATAATAATCAGGCGGTGTTGCCTGGAAGAGTCGATACTCCCAAACCGAGAATGAGTTCTGTTTTTCAGTCCGAATTTGTGGCTGGGGAACAATTTCGAAAATTGAGAACCCATATTGTCAAGTCCAACAGCCTCAGCCCGACCAGGACCATCATGGTAACCAGTTCCGTTCAAGGGGAAGGGAAGTCGTTTGTAGCCCGCAATTTGGCTATTGGTTTTGCTCATGACCTTCACCTGCACGCCTTGTTGGTCGATTGTGATTTGCGCAATCCTTCATTGGCCTCAAAATTTGGAATTCAAAGGGGAAGAGGGATTTCAGATTATCTGATGGGAAATGGGCAGATATCCGAATTATTAATAAAAACGAAATTGGAAAAACTCAATCTCCTGACCAGCGGCAGTTTCCAGGGAAACCCCGCGGAATTACTGGCTTCGAGGAGAATGGAAACTCTGGTTCAGGAATTGAAATCAAGATATAACGATCGGTATATCATCTTCGATTCCACACCTCTTTTAGCCACTTCGGAATCGGAAGTTCTGGCCAGACTGGTGGACGGAATCATCGTGGTCGTTCGGGCCGGGGAAACGGCTCGGGAAACGGTTGAACAGGCCGTATCGATATTAGGAAAAGAAAAAATTCTGGGTTTTGTCCTGAATCATATCGAATTTAAATCCTCGGGTCTTTTCATGCGCTACTTCGGATCCCATAGATACTATTACGGATATGGGTATGGGAAGAAGCCGCCTTCACCTCGAAGGCGATGGTCCGGAATGTTTCGGTCGAGGTAAAAAGAGGATTAATCGCTAAAGGCAGTGATGATACTTAAAATTTTTAATCAGTATATCCCAATTCGAAAATTTGCATTAGTTCTCTTCGAAAGCCTCTTTATCATTGCCATGGTTTTCGTCGGGGCCTTTTTGCGCTTTCTTTGGGATTTCCCAAGCCTTCCGGATTATCAAACCTTATTGCTTAAGGCCCTGGTCATCGCTGTTATTGTGCAGCTTTGCCTTTATTATTTTGATCTTTACGACCTTAAAATTTTTAAGAGCAACATAGAGCTGACCATCCGTCTTTT
>CAZVHO010000030.1:13216-48136 GCA_964627515.1 uncultured Thermodesulfobacteriota bacterium
GTCTGGAGTCAGGAAAATGATGCCCGTGTTACCCGCATCGGTCGATGGATCAGGAAGTCGCGAATCGATGAAATACCACAAATTATCAATGTCCTCAAGGGAGAGATGTCTTTTATCGGCCCGAGACCTGAACGGCCATCATTTGTTGAGAAATTGAGAAGTAAAATTCCTTTTTACGATTTGCGGATTTGTGTGCGACCGGGCATTACCGGTTGGGCCCAAATCAGATATCCTTACGGGGCTTCTGAAGAAGATGCCTTGGAAAAATTGAAATACGACCTTTATTATATAAAGAATTGGTCCTTTTTGTTTGATATTCTTATCCTCTTTGAAACCATAAAGGTCGTCCTGTTTGGAAAAGGGGCCCGATAAGAGGGGTGATGGTTTCGTAAAAAGTCGCCATAAGGGCATTTTTAGGAAATTGGTATTAATAAAATCATCATGTTACAAGATCGATAGTCATGATTTTTGACTTTTTACGAGACCATCAGGGTTGATTTCTTGTGGGTTTATAAAGTTTGATCTGTAATCCTTTTTCAGGAAATCAGATCAAAAAAAGGTTCTCTGCGCTATTCATCGTCTCGATCCTGTCCTCTTACTCCGGATGATTGAGCGAAGAGAACACATTTAAATTTACTAATAGTCGGAAAATTTGAGAACCGAAGGGGCGGTAGCTCGTCCTTTTTCTCCCAAAATATGTTCCCAAGAACCTTATGTCCAGAAAACATGCAGCAGCAGCCCTCGTTACCTTAACTTTAATTGTATTATTCATGGCCAAAGCCTACTATGATACCAACACTATTGAGGTACAACAATACCAAATTAAGAAATCGGCTCTATGCAAAGTACTGGCCGGCTTAAAAGTTGCCCACCTTTCGGACCTCCATATCCAACGGATCACAAATCGGGAAAAAAAGATTTTTGAAATTCTCAATCAGGAAAAGCCTGACCTCATCTTCCTTACAGGAGATTATATCAAATTTAATGGATCTTATGATCCGGTGCTGTCTTTCATCCGCCAATTGAAAGCCCCTTTCGGAGTCTACGCCGTCATGGGCAACACGGAATACTATAATGAAAATGGATCCTGCGTTCTTTGCCATAAAGAAGGTTCAAAAAAAATAAAAGAAAAACCCCACCCGGTTTTTTTGAGGAATTCCCATATCGATTTAAAGATTAATGGAAAGGTAATAACTGTTTTAGGGGTGGATGACCCGGTTAATGAGAGAAACGATTTAAAGCAATCCCTTAAGGGGGTATCTTTCGGGAGTCCCGTTATCCTTTTGGCCCATTCACCGGAAATATTCCCGGAGGCCTCCGATCTCGGAATCGGTCTGGTTCTAAGTGGTCATACCCATGGAGGGCAGATAAGGGGAATTAAATACTTGAAAAATATTTTTCCCCTGGAACCCGCTCTTAAGTTTCTTGACGGCTTTTTTCAAAAAGGGAAGACCCTCATGTATGTGAATCGAGGGATAGGGACCAGCTTTCTTCCCTTTCGATTAGGCGTGAAACCTGAAGTGACTTTTTTGAGTTTTATGGATGCCACTGACTCATCTAATTTGCCGGATTATGCGCAGGTATCATATTATGGTTCACCCAAGAAAATTTTCTCCGGCCTGGATCCGGGCAGCCTCGTTGAAACCTTCAATCTTTTTGATTCTTTTATAAAGAAATTTTTTCCTTCAAGGCCCCTTAATGAATGTAATCCATTGTTCGATTTTGAATCCCCGGAGGATTTGACGAGATTGAATTGGGAATGTCATAAATGGTTTGAGCTTTCAAGAGAACATGTCACATCCGGAAAATACAGTCTGAAGGCCTCCTTCCCACCAGGCCAATATCCAGGGATTGATTTCCAAGGAATACAAGCTGACTGGTCTCCATATGTCTCTTTTAAGATGGATATTTTTAATCCATCGGAGGAAAAAGTGGGGTTTCATATCCGGATTGATGACCACAAAAGCGACTGGGAATATGCCAACCGATTTGACCTGGATGTGGCGCTTAAACCAGGCGTGAATACTATTTCCATCCCGACGAGTTCCATCAAAACGAATCTTCGTCATCGACCCCTTAATTTGAAAAAAATAGAAAGATTGATCGTCTTTCTTCCCAATAATCGGAACCCAAGAGATCTCTATGTCGACAACATTCGACTGAATTAGATCGTCGAACGCTTTTGAGATGTTGAATGCCCTAACCATAGACGTAGAAGATTACTTCCAGGTGCATGCCTTTTCTCATATAATCCGTTATGAGGATTGGGATAAATATGAATGCCGTGTCGAACAAAACACACGCCACATCCTGGATATTCTTAATGGGTCCCGCCGAACGCCGAACGCTGAACACCGAACGCAGATACATGCCACCTTCTTCTGTCTCGGCTGGATTGCCGAACGCTATCCGCAACTGATTAAAGAAATCCATATTCAGGGTCATGAAATCGCCAGTCATGGGTATGCCCATCAACTTATTTATCGTCAATCTCCGGAAGAATTTAGAAACGATATCCGCAAGGCCAAAACCATCCTCGAAGATATTATAGGGGAAGAGGTCGTCGGTTATCGTGCCCCCAGTTATTCAATCACTGAAAAATCAAAATGGGCCTTTGGTGTGTTGGTCGAAGAAGGGTTTAAATACGACTCCAGCATCTTCCCCATCCGCCATGACTTTTACGGAATCCCCCATGCCCCCCGATTCCCATTCATGGTCTCATTAAATGGCAATGGAACCCCCCAATTTAACCCTTTGAGTTTTGTAAGCGTTGAACGGGGAACCTTGAACGTTGAACCCAGTATTTCAAAGGCAGAACTCCGAACTCCGAACTCCGAACCCCGAACTTCAGACGTTGATCCTCGAACCTTGAACTATATATTGGAATTTCCTATTTCTACAGTTCCCCTGGGCGGACTGAACTTTCCCCTATCCGGAGGAGGTTATTTCCGGCTCTTTCCTTATCCCTTGATCAAAAAGGGACTGAAACGAATCAACGACAAAGAAAAGCACCCTTTCATTTTTTATTTCCATCCATGGGAGATTGACCCGGGCCAGCCCAGGATCGAAAAGGCGGGAACTAAATCCAAATTCCGGCATTATCTGAATCTTGATAAAACAGAACCCCGACTCAAACATCTCCTTAAGGACTTTCGTTTTTTAACAGTTCGTCACCTGCTTAATATCAACTGAATTGTTTGCTCTAAGCTATCAGCTATGAGCTTTTCTCAAACTTTGAACCTCGAACGGTCCAACCTCAACGCTCTCTGTGTGATCGAGCAACCACCGGGAGCGGGGAGAGAGAAGACTCCTGAAATGGGCTACTTTTTAATTCCGATAATTACTGGCGAGCAATAATATGAACCAGATCTCCTTGAGTAATCGAAATTTTTTATTTGGCTTTGGGGCCATATTAGTTTGTTTGGCTTTTCTCTATGCTTCCGTCATTAAGTTCTTAGTGGATGACTGGATTCATCTGCCCGATTTTTCGCACGGTTTCTTGATTCCTTTCGTTTCCTTCTATTTTGTTTATGAGAGACGCAAGGAGTGGTATAAACTGAGCCTCAATGGACAATGGTCTGGGTTAGTGTGGATTATTTTAGGCTTGTTTCTCCTGCTACTCGGAAATTTAGCAACCGAATATTTTATCATGAGAGTTTCGTTCTTGCTTGTAGTAGGGGGGATCATTCTCTTCCTGTTTGGCATATCATTTTTTAAGGCCTTTTTATTTCCCTTGGGCTATTTGATTTTTATGATCCCCATACCATCTATATTTCTGGATCGAATTACATTCCCCCTTCAACTTCTTGCTTCCAAGGTAGCCGCAGGCTCTCTTGAGTTAATGGGTATCCCTGTATTGAGAGAAGGTAATATCATTCAACTGGCTAGCACTACTCTAGAAGTGGCAGAAGCCTGTTCCGGTATACGTTCCCTTATTTCTTTATTGGCGCTTTCCGTAGCCTTTGCCTATTTTAGTCAAAAATCAACTATAAATAGAGTTTTCCTGGTATTATCTACCATTCCGATTGCCGTTATTGCTAATGTCGCACGAGTAAGTGGGACAGGGATTTTGGCCCACTTTTATGGCGATTCAGTTGCCCAAGGTTTTTTCCATAGTTTTTCCGGTTGGCTCCTTTTTGTCATTGCTTTTGTTTGTCTATTTGGGGTTGGCGCACTCTTAGCCAAATTTAAAGCCGGGGATTCTAAGAAAGGACCCAAAAAATGAACCAGGTTCGAACCGGTTATCCAAGGCAAACTATTAAATATATTATTGTCATAATTCTTCTTTTTGTGGCTGGAAGCATTAATGCCTATTTTTCCAAACCTGAAATATCTTTACCGCGTAAAAGTCTGGCTGAATTTCCTAGAACCATTGGTGAATGGAAAGTAATTGCTGAGCATGAAATTGGCGAAGGTTCCATGAAGGTCTTACAAGTCGATGAATATATTATGCGGGATTATCAGAACTCTAACGGAGAAATCATAGGCCTTTATATCGGGTATTTCAAATCCCAACGAGAAGGCAAAGGAATCCATTCCCCTCGGCAGTGTCTTCCCGGGGCGGGGTGGCAGCCCCTGTCGGTTTCGACTTATCAGATGCCGATCTCTGGACATAATCCTGGGACCATTACAATAAATAAATTTATTATGGGCAAGGGGTTGAGTCAACAGCTTTATCTTTTTTGGTATCAAGGAAGGGGACGCGGTTACGCCAATGAATATTGGAATAAAATTTACCTGATTTGGGATGGGTTTATAAAAAGAAGAACCGATGGGGCTCTCGTTAGAATTAATATGGGAATTAAAAATAATTCAGAAGAAACGTTTAAAAATGGGATATCTTTTGTAACCCTCTTCTCTCCGACACTAAAAGAATATATTCCTGAATGATCCTTGTTGGATTGTTATTATTAACCATTTGAATACCCAATAAACTAATGAAAAAAATACTGATATTAATAGGAACTCGGCCTGAGGCCATAAAAATGGCCCCCGTTATTCTTGAACTTAAAAAAAGAGCAAAAGATTTTAAAACACAAGTTTGTATCTCTGGGCAACATCGTGAACTAGTCGATCAAATCATCGGGAATTTTAATTTTCAAGCCGATTTCGATCTCAATGTGATGACAAAAAGACAAGACCTTGGGAAATTGACTTCAAGACTAATAGAAGGTCTTTACAAAATAATCGAATCCTTCAAACCAGACCTTATTCTTGTTCAAGGGGACACAACCACGGCATTTGTCGGTGCCCTGGCCGGGTTCTATAAACAAATTCAAGTGGGGCATGTTGAAGCGGGGCTCCGGACGCGTAATAAATATGCCCCTTTCCCGGAGGAAATGAATAGGCATTTAATCGGTGTTCTGGCAGACCATCACTTCGCCCCAACGAACAAGGCAAAGTTCGAACTTCTAAAAGAAGGTGTGAATGATAAGAAAATATTGGTCACAGGAAACACGGTTATTGATGCCCTTTTCCTCGCCTTAAAAAGAGTAAGAGAAAATCCTCCTCTCCTTGGGGAATTGGACGCCCTATTATCCAAGGGTGACAGAATTGTTTTAATTACCGGGCACAGAAGAGAAAATTTTGGGGAAGGTTTTGAAAAAATATGCCAGGCCATCAAGTCCTTGGCAAAAAAGTTTATTGACGTTAACTTTGTATATCCCGTTCATCTGAATCCCAATGTTCAGCAACCGGTCCGTCGTATCCTAGGAAATTTAAGGAATGTTTCACTGACGCCTCCCTTGGATTACTTCCCCTTCGTCTGGTTGATGAGTAGATCAAGTATAATCTTGACAGATTCCGGGGGGATTCAAGAAGAAGCCCCTTCATTGGGAATACCGGTAGTGGTGATGCGTGAAGTGACGGAGCGTTCAGAAGCGGTGGAAGCCGGAACGGCAATTTTAGTCGGTACCGACAAAAAAAAGATTTTGGAAACCGTTTCTATGTTGTTAACCAATGAACAAGCTTGGAAGGCCATGAGCCAGGCAGCTAATCCGTACGGAGACGGGAAGACTTCCCGAAGAATCGTGGACTACCTCGCAAAAATATAAGGTTGACAACTATGAATATCAATTATGAAATTATTGTGTTTTCGGATGAATGGTTTGGGTTGCCCTTTAGTTGTAAACATCTTCTTCAACATTTTCTCCCCGACCACCCTTTAATTTGGGTTGAGACTATCGGGCTGAGATCACCCGGATTAAATATATATGATATTAAAAGGGGAATTAAAAAAATAGTCGGGTGGACGACAAGGGCTAATAATAATTTTGAGATAATCCCCGAAAATCTTCACATTATTGATCCATTGCAGATTCCTTATAATCATATTGAGCTTGTCCGTTTGGCTAATAAAAAATTACTTTTACGATCCTTAAATCATTTCTCTAAAAGAATCCCCGGAAAAGAAAGAATAATAATATCAACTTGGCCTTTTGTCGGAAATTTAATAGGCCGTTTGGGTGAAAAACTGAGTATTTATTATCGGGTAGATGATTTTTCCGAATTTCCAGGTGTGCGGAAGGAAAGCATTTTAAAGCTTGAAAAAGAATTAATAGACAATGTCGATATGGTTGTGGTGACCGCTGAAAATTTGGGAGAATTTGGCGGGGGTGAAAAAGAAATCCATTATCTTCCCCACGGTGTGGACTACGATCATTTTTCTGTTTCGACCGGCGATGACACTGATGAATCCGGTGTCGCGAGAATCCCTGCTCCAAGAATAGGTTTTTTCGGACTCTTTAATGAGTGGATTGATCTCGCGCTTTTGGAAGAAATCGCTTTGAAAGAACCCAATTGGTCGTTTGTGTTCATAGGACCTACTCAGATTCCTCCTTCAGAACTTCCCCAATTGCCCAATATTCATTTTTTAGGCCCTATCCCCTACAAGCAGTTGCCCCAAGCTGCACAACATTTTAACGTTGGTCTAATTCCATTTAAAATTAATGCATTAACTCTTAAAGTTAATCCTCTTAAATTGATTGAATATTTATCCTTAGGGCTTCCGGTTGTGAGTACTCCTCTGCCGGAGGTATTGAAGTATAAAGAACACGTTGAGATTGCTTCTGAACCAGACGGCTTTAGAAAGGCGATAGAAAAGGCCCTTTTAGGTGATAATGCCGTATTGCATGAAGAACGAAGAAAAATTGCTGAGAAAAATAGTTGGAAAGAAAAATCAAATGAATTAAAAACCTGGATTGAAATCGCATTAGAGAAAAAAATTGGCTTATCAAACAAATAGAGTAAGAATAGTCACCCACCTGATAGCTACAAATTTTTATGGTGGACCGGAGAAACAAATAATAGAACATTTGCTCAGGTTGAATAACAGAGAATTTCAGGGAGAGATTGTTTCTTTCATCGAGAAAACAGGGGGAAACGAATTATTAGACAAAGCCGTCCAGTCAAAGCTGATAGGTCATGGGATAGAAATGTTCAACTTGTTGGATATTAAAGCCCAATGCGCCTTGATAAAAATTCTAAAAAAACAAAAAGTGGACCTCCTGTGTACCCATGGGTATAAGGCCTGTGTCATGGGTTGGTGGGCTGCCAAGAGGATTAATATACCCATAATAGCCTTTTCTCGCGGATACACGACAGAAAACAAAAAAGTCGCCTTTTATGAATGGCTGGAACGTAAGATTTTAAAGAAAGTAAATGGAATCGTTTTTGTTTCCGAGGGTCAAAGAAATAGGTTGGAGACGTCCTTCGGTGTCAGGGGCCAAAGAAGTTGGGTGGTCCATAACGCCGTTTCCGTGACTCATTTTGAAGATAGGGCAGACGTCACCCCGAGAGGAATTATTTGCGAACGTTTGAATATTCCCGAAGATTGTCAATTAATCGTTACAGCAGGTCGTCTCAGTCCGGAAAAAGGGCACAGGTTTCTTGTTGAAGCTATCGGCAAGATGAAAGGGGCCGGACAGGAAAAGGTCTTTTTTGTTTTTTGCGGTGATGGACCATGTAAAAGGGATTTGGAAAAGCAGGCTATGGAATTAGGAGTACACCAAAATTGCCGGTTCCCGGGTTTCAGAAAAGATTTGGGCGAAATATTTAAGGCCATGGATCTTTTTGTGCTGCCCTCTTTAACTGAAGGACTTCCCAATGTAATACTAGAGGCATTTGCTTGTGCCAAACCGGTGGTGGCAACGAATGTAGGCGGGGTGCCTGAGATTGTTGAAGATAAAATAAACGGTTTTCTTGTTCCCCCTCAACACCCAGATTTGCTGTCTAAGGTCATGGTTGAGCTAATATCTGATCAGGAGCAGAGATCTTCTTTTGGGATGGCCGGTTATTCCAAAGTAAAACAGACTTTTACCTTTGAATCCCAAACAAAAAAGCTTGAAGCCATTTATCATGAAGTAGAGGGTTGTGCTTGGTAGTCCTAACACTCTTTATTTGAATTCTTAATCATGAAATCTGCCATTGCCTTAACTTTTCACGGTGTTATAACAAAAACAGATCTTAGAAACCCAAGGATTGATCCCACAAGTGACCGTTACCTTTTGGATAAAGAACTCTTTCAAAAAATGATCAATACCATGTCTCTGGAACGAGTCTGTACGGTTTCAGAATATATTGATAAGCGGGATGATAATTGGTTAATCCTGACTTTTGATGATGGGAATATCTCTGATTTTAAAATTACTTTTCCGATTCTTAGAGAGAAAAATATCAAGGCTACTTTTTTTGTTAATCCATCCAACATTGATTCCTCAGGATATTTAACACGTTCTCATTTACTGGAGATGACCGAGGCTGGTATGGAAATCGGAAGCCATGGTTTGGATCACCGATATCTTGTTTCAATTAACTCTTCCGAGGCCGTTCGAGAGATTCGAGAGTCGAAAGAAAGATTGGAAGAAATACTATGTAAAAAAGTATTTTCTTTTGCGCCTCCAGGAGGACATTATAAAAAATGGATGCTACCGATAGCAAGAGAAGCGGGTTATCGTATTTTTGCCACAATGATTCCCGGAGAGACCAAGGGAGAAGATAATTTCTTGATCCTGAAAAGAAATCACCTCCAAAGTTTCCATGATACGGTTTATCTGTCCAGACTGATCGATGGGAACATGATAACAATGGGGTGGGCTCGGTTGAATTACCAAATTCTCCATTCGCTCAAAAAGATTTTGGGATTACAAACTTACGAAAGACTAAAAAATATTATAATGAGAGCTTTAACGTGAAGGTTTTGACTTAGACTACTCTCTCCGCCATCACAATTACTCCTTATAATCCATTTGATTTTACATGATCTACTTAAGCATTATTATCCCGGTTTATAATGAAGAAAGGTTTATCAAGCAGACTCTTGAGATGCTTGTCCATCAAGCCTATTCGCCAGAAAGGTTCGAAATCATTGTTGTGGATGGAATGTCAACTGATGCTACCTGGTCCCGAGTAGAACAGTTTAGAAGAGAAAACCAAGAGATTGCCGTTCGGCTTTTTAAAAACCCAGGCCGTCTTTCAAGCCGCGGTCGTAATATCGGAATTCGTGAATCAAGAGGGGCTCTCGTCGGTGTGATTGACGGCCACGTATATTTGCCCAATGATCAATTGTTTAATAATATGGAACGCATAAAGGAGAAAACAAATGCTTTATGCCTTGCCCGACCGGCCCCCCTCGATGTTCCTGGGCTTAGCGAGGGGGTTGCTTATTGGATCTCTTTAGCTCGAAAAACCTGGTTAGGGCACAGTCGAAATTCTTATATTTATAGTGATGTTGAAGGATATATTGACCCGATGAGCAGCGGCTTTGCCTATGATAAATCAGTTTTTGAAAAGGTGGGAACCTTTGATGAAATCTTTGATGCCGCTGAAGATGTAGAGTTCCATTTTCGTTTGAAACAAGCAGGCATTAGGGCCTATACCTCTCCTAATCTGTTAATTTATTCCTATCCCCGGGAATCCTTCAATTCACTCTTTCAACAACAGGTGCGTTATGGTATAGGACGAGCGCGTTTTGTGTATAAACATCCTGGTGGATTTACCAAAGAAACCCCTGTCCCTTCGTTAATAGTAATTTTTTGCGTATTATGGTTGATAAGTCTTCTATTATTCCCATTTTTTCCTTTCCTGGGAATGTCTTTGTCTGCCTTTATGGCCCTCTATTGGCTAGTCCTGTTATGGACCGGTTTTCGACCAGCCCTTAGGGAAAAAAGATTGCTTCCAGGTTTTTTTGTTGCCGGAGCTATTTTGACCACCCATCTTGGATTAGGGTTGGGGTTTTTAAAAACCATTTTTATGAATAGATTTCGGAAAAAAAATGGAAGGGAGATTTCCAATAAAACAACATTGGACCATTAGAAAGATATTCTGCTATCTGGTCTATCGCCTGATTGCCAAGCATCTGCCGGATGATCTTGTTTTTATCGGTCATTGGTCAAGATTGGTTCGAAGATGGGTCTGCCGACCATTATTTATGGAGAGTGCAAAAATCTTAACCATCGGAAGGGGTGTAGACTTCGATAATGGTTGCAATATTATCATGAAAGATTGCGCCAATCTGGGTTCCTATGCAGTCATATCAGGCGATCACGCCATAGTGACCATTGGCCGACATGTCATGATGGGGATTTCGTGCATAATCATAACACAAAATCACAAATTTCTGGAAGAAGGGTTTGATGGAGTGATCGGAAAGGATGTTTTAATTGACGATTATGCTTGGATAGGCCACCGTGTTATTATTTTGCCTGGAGTCCGGATAGGGAAGCACGCCATTGTCGGGGCCGGTTCGGTGGTTTCAAAAAGTATTCCGGATTACGCCATAGCCGTCGGTAATCCCGCCGTTGTTAAGAAATTTAGAAAATAGTGCCAGGATGAAAAATTCTCTTTGAGATATACGAAACACTTTTTTCTGGAAAAATCTTGTTAAAATTCTTAAAGAAAAAAATCAAGAACCGAGTATCTGAATGGTTGGTCCACCCTTGGAAAAATCATCTTATTTTAACCTTTCACAGGATAAGATCTGGGGGTGATCCGTTTAGTTTTTATGATACTTGTCCGAGCATTCCAATCAGACTGTTTTCTGAATTGATTTTTTATGTAAAAAATAATTATAAAGTTGTTACTCTAAAATACCTGTCCGAGCAGAGAAGCTCGAAAACTCCCCTGGCGGCTATTACCTTCGATGATGGATGGCTGGATAATTATCAATATGCCTATCCAATTCTGAAAGACTGCGGAGTCCCAGCCACCATTTTTGTTACGACCGGGAAAATTGGATCAACGGATCCGTTTTGGCAGCAAAAACTTGGTTTTGTCTTCCAGTCTGTCCTGGATAACAGAGATCCTCAACTGGAAATGGGTTTACGTAGTTTGATTCAATGCCGCTCCCAAGACCCGATAAAAAAAGAATTATTCTTCAAGACTGTAAGAAAGTGGAAATCTTTGAGTTTAGACGATATCCAGTCAAAATTAGAGGACTTGCCTATTGATTTGAATAAAAACAAAAAGCGTTTATTCCTGAATCATGAGGAGATCATGGAAATGTCAAGATATGCGATTGACTTTGGGTCACATACAGTTGACCATACCATATTGACCAACGAAAATGAAATAGAGGTGGCTTTTCAATTAAAAGAAAGTAAACAATCACTCGAACAGTTATTGCAAAATCCTGTTTATGCTTTTGCCTATCCCAACGGAGATTATTCCTCTAAGGTTGCCATGATTGCACGTCAAACAGGATATACGGTCGGGTGTACCACTAAAAAGAAGAAGGTTTCTGATAAGGATAGTCTGCTAAAGCTTCCCAGAATAGAAATTCCATCTAAAGAAGAAATTTCATTGATAATTCCTCGGAAAGAATTGCGCCAGTGATACAAAAAAGTGAGAAAATAAAAATATTGTTTATGCTTGACCAATTGGACAGCTTTTCGGGAGGAACGGAGCAACATATTTCTTTCTTATTGTCGAGTCTGCCCAAGGAAAAATTTGAAATCACCTTTGTGCTATTAAAAGATGCCGGATTTTTTGACCCTAAAATATTCCCTGTTGAGCCCGTCTTTCTGAATCTTTCTTCCTTTGGTTCCTTAAGTTCATCCTTCCGAGCCGTAAAACAATTAATAAAACTGTTGCGAGAGCAACAAATTGATATTATACAATCTTTTTTCTGCGATAGCGAAATATTAGCAGTAATAGCTTCGCGAATTAACGGCAGCGTCCTTCATGTTGCCGCCAGACGTAATTTGGGCCATCATCATAATGGATTAACCTTATGGCGAACTCGTCTGACCAATCAGTTTGTTCCATTTTTTTTGGCCAATTGCCAATCAGTTAAAAATTATGTTTCTTCGACGGAGTGGGTGCCTCAAAAAAAGATCTCGGTTATCCCAAATCCTCTCCCCAAAGAACGTTTTGAAGAAGGGATGAAAACCATTTTATCTAAGGAAGCTTTGGGCATTAAGGAAAACCAACAAATTGTTGGTATCGTAGCTTCCATTTCAACGGTGAAAGATCACGAAACCTTTTTGAGGGCGTCACGGCTAATTACCGACCAAAAGCCGGAGACAAAATTTTTATTGGTAGGTTTGATGTTCCCGGGAAGAAAAGAAAAGATAGGTTCCCTTATCAAAAAACTCGGGTTAGAAGCTTCTGTCATTCTCACTGGAGAATATTTGAACCCCATTTCATTGATACGACTTTTTGATGTAGGGGTTCTATCAAGCAAGTCGGAGGGTCTTTCCAATACCTTAATTGAGTATGGAGCGGCAGGGATTCCAACAGTCGCAACCGATGTGGGAGGTAATTCTGAAATTATTATCCATAATCAAACCGGTCTTATCGTTCCCAAAGAGTCCCCGAAAATGTTGTCTCAGGCTATTTTGCATTTGTTGGATAACTCAGAACTAAGGGAAAAAATGGGTAACGAGGCTAAAGAAAGGATTTCTCAAATCTTTGATGAATCAAAAATCATCTATCGATACCATACCTTTTACAGTACCTTGGTTGAAAAACTCTCTTAATGTCAAACAAACCTATTCAAGTCACCCTTTATTCTGATCTTGATTCGATTCTGTTCTTAAAAGAAGGTTGGAATGATCTTTTGGCGGAATCCTCCATGCCGAATATTTTTTTAACCTGGGAATGGATTACGATATGGTGGAGTCGGTTTGGGAAGGGTCGACCTCTTCATTTTCTGGTTGCCCGGGTAGGGTCGAAGGTTGTTGGCGTACTCCCTTTATATCTTGACAGGATGTTGATATTTCCCGGGTTTCGAGCCAAAACCCTAAGGTTTATAGGAGACGGAGGACCTGTTTTCCCTGATTATCTTGGCCCTATTATAAGAGAGGATTATGTTGAAAGGGTTATAGATGAATTCAGCCGTTTTTTGCATGACCATACATTTAACTGGAATATGATGAGATTTTCTGATGTTTATCCTGAAATAATCTCTATTCAGCGACTGGTTGAATCTAATCGACGACAATTTGGAAAAGAGCTGTATGAAGGGGGAGAACGTTGTCCTTACCTGCCCCTTCCTTCCAGTTATGAAACTTTAATCGCCGGTTTGCACTCACGAAGGCGTGAGTCGGTGCGAAGAGTACTGCGGAAGGCCCAAAAAAAATATGATATTAAATTTGAATGCTATACATCAGAAGATTCGGTAGATGAGGTCTTTTCATTATTGGTCGGTATCTATAAAAACTCAATACGTGGGCGAGGTAAACATAATGGTTTTAATAGGGATGATTATCTGGAATTCCATCGAGAGATCGCTAAGGCCTTTGCTAAAAAAGGGTGGTTAAGACTCTATATCCTCTGGCTAAATAATAATCCCACTGCCTTCATATATGGATATCTTTATAATAACTCCTTTTGGTATTATCAAACAGGGTATGACACGGCTTTCAGCAATGATGCTCCCGGTGCCATTGTTCTCCAAAAGGTATTTGAATCCGTAATCGAAGAAGGCGCCGAAGAGTTCGATTTCCTGAAAGGCGATGAAGACTATAAATTCTATTATTCCCCCCGGGAGAGACGCACCAAAACAGTAAATTATTTCAGAAAAAAAGGGTTGATCTACTTCCTCGCCGTTACGCGCCACATTCTTTCCAAGATTATGGCCAAGGTCAAGAATTGATTGATATGGCTTCGGGTACCCCAAAAACTCTGCAAGAAGATAACCTGCGTAAGGAAATAACTTCCATAGGAAAGAAGTCGACGGTCTATGTTGTCGGTCAAGGCATTTCACGGGCGGTGGGTTTTTTTATGATACCCGTCTATACGCGTTTTATCGCCCCTGTCAATTACGGCGCGCTGGAGTTGTACGAGATTTTAACCGCAACGGTTGCCATTATCATTTCAATGGGCGTGGCCGAAAGCATGTCCCGTTTTTACTATGCCGAGAAAGATCAAGATAAACGCAATCAAGTGGTCAGCACCATAATTGTCGGGTTTTCAATCATAGGGGTTTTCCTAACCCTGATATTTTTAAGTATTTCAGGAATTATTGCAACCATTGTTCTCGACAGCGCTCAATATCGATATTATCTCCAGATTGCCATGGCGGCCACTTGGTTCAGCATGCTCTGTGAAATAGGTTATTCATATCTCCGGATGTGCTATCAAGCCAAGACCTTCGTTACTTTTACAACCATCCAGATCGTTATCGCCTTATCCCTGAACATTTATTTTATAGTTTTTTTACATTTGGATATTCTTGGAATTTTGTATTCCACCCTTATTACCCAGGCCATCATTGGAAGTATTCTTTCAGTCATGATCTTAAAGAATGTGGGGCTGAAAGTTACAGGGTCTTTTTTGAGATCATTGATCCATTTTGGATTGCCCTTGGTGCCAACCCGTATCACCATGATGTTAGGCTTTGTATCCAATCGCTTTTTTTTGAGATGGTTTACCTCAACCGATCCGATATTCGCTTTAAGCCAGGTTGGGTTATTTTCGTTGGGCCATAAATTCGGTGTCGTTATTAATAGTTTTGTATCCGTTCCATTTAATTCCTTTTGGGGACCCAGAAAGTTAGAGATTATTCTCGAGAACGAACCCGGCGCTAAAGAGACCATAGCCCGAGTATGCACTTATGCAACGATACTGACGATCTATCTGGCATTGATCCTTTCGTCGGGAATCGAAAGTTTAACCGAGATTATGGCTGATTCCAGTTATCAGGGGGCCCATAAGGTTGTCCCTTTTGTGGCCCTGGCCTATGTTGCCCTGGGACTGGAAGCGCACTTTATTACAGGGATCTTGTATAAAAAGAAGACTATCTTGTCCACTTATATCAGCATCTTGTCGTTGAGTGTGATTTTGGTTTGGAACTACTTCTTTGTCCCGAGATATGGTTTGATTGGTGCAGCGACCTCTAATCTTGCAGGATTTGCCGTTCGGGGAACTCTTATTTATATGGTCAGTCAACGTCTTTTCTTTATCCCTTTTGAATTGGTTCGGCTGGCGATTATGTTTATTGTCGCTTCCCTTCTTTATGGTATTAGTCAATTTATATGGTTTTCATCTCCTTATACCACCTTCCTTGTCCGAATCGGAATCGGCGCTTTCTTTCCTTTTGTATTATTTTGTGTGCACTTCTATACTGAGGGTGAGATAGAGTTCGCAAAACAATTCATCAGAAAAATGCTGGGCTTTAAACCCTTTATTCCTAAAGTTGACCAGATCAGTCAGGGGAATGACGAATAAAGTGGTCCAACTATGGCTCTAGGAGAAGTAGAGAGGAAACCGGAGACAAAAGATCCTTCTCCCAGAGGAAAGGGCAATTTATTGCTTTCCGGGGATGATTTAAAAAGGGGAATCTGGCCCCGATCCGTTTCTTTCTGGATGGTTGCTGTGTATGTAGCCCTATTTATTATTCGTCCATGGGAACAGATGTTCCCCTGGTTAGGTTCGATTTATTTCGAGAAAATTTATGCCATTCTGATGATCGTCGTTGTCTTTCTAAGTGGTGGGAAACAGGTTAAATATAATTTACAGACCCTTTCGGTCCTTTTCTTTCTTTTCGCCATAACGGTTTCAGCATTTTTTGCATTAAAAATATCACTGGCCTGGGATCCCCTCTATGCCTATCTAACTCTGGTCATTTTCTATTTTGTTTTATACATTACCATTAAGACTCCCTATGAATTGGTTTTTATGGTTCTGTGTTACATAGCGACCATGGCGGTCTATCTGGCCAAATCCCAATGGGAATTTTTTATCCACGGGCAACATCGATATGACATGGGTGTGATAAGGCTAATAGGAATTGAAGAAACATTTGGAGGTCCGAACAGCTTGGCGATGTCCATTGTTGTTTCACTTCCGATGTTTTTTTTCTTGTGGTCTATCAGAAAAGAGTTAAGCAATGGTTGGCCGAAATTTTGGAAAAAATGGGTTCCCCGTCTTCTAATTTTTTATTTCTTGCTTGCGATAAGTTCGATCGTTTTGACGAACAGTAGAAGCGGCATGTTAAGTTTTGTTTTTTTTGTAATCCTTGTAACATTCAGGGGAAAAGGTTTTGGAAAAAAGTTTTTATATCTCATCGTTGGAATAGTATTTCTTGCCTTGATTTGGTTTGTTTTGCCGGAAGAACAAAAAGGGCGTTTTGCCACTATTTGGGATCCTTCAACAGGTCCAGAAAGTGCAGAGGTGTCAGCAGAAGGACGAGTTGAGGGGTATAAAGCCGGCATAAAAATGTTCGAGCGATTTCCGATAAGTGGTGTTGGCATTGGAAATTTCATCTCATACAGGGAGTCGTATGTTGATGGGGTATCCTTAAATGCCCATAATTTGGCCGGGCAACTTTTAGGGGAAACCGGAATTATTGGTGCCGGCGCTTTTATTTTCATGGTGTTTATTATAGCAGTAAATTGTTACAGGGTAATATGGCAAGGTAAAAGAAATGTTTCTGATTCAAACATTGTCCTTTTCTCAGGCATTGGTTTTGCCTGCCGAGATGCTCTGATCCTTCTCGCTTTCGAGGGAACTTTCGGTCATAATCTGTTAAGATATAATTGGCTCTGGCTCGCAGCTTTCAGTGGGCTGGCTCTACAATTCTGTCGTATTAAAATTCAAAATAGAATTGATCCAAATGATTACCGCTAATCTCTATTATCGGTTTGCAGAAAAAGAGGTTGTAGAGCTTTTGAAACACCTGAAAGAATCGCAGTTTTGGCCGTATGAAAAGATACGAGCCTACCAGTTTAAGAAATTAAAAGTCTTGTTAGGACAGGCCTATAGCGATGTTCCCTATTATCGAAATATGTTTCAAGAGTTAAAAGCCTCTCCGAAGGATATAAGATCATTTGATGATTTTAAATTGTTGCCCGTTTTAACTAAGGATATTATCAGGAAAAATTCTGATAACTTGATTAATAATAAATTAATAGATCATCTTCTTCCTAATTCTACTGGAGGTTCGACGGGAGAACCCCTTCATTTTTATCAAGATGGAAATTATCACCTCTGGGCTGAAGCAGCCAGGATTCGCGGCTGGTATCATATGCCCGGGTGTGAATTTGGAGCTGGCTGTGCAGTTTTGTGGGGCGAAATGAAAGAAGTTAGGGAGGACTATACGCCCTATGAAAGGATAAGAGACTTTTTACAATGGGGACAAATATCTATGAACGCCTTCAATCTGAGCAGAGAAAGGAAAATACATTTTATAAAATGGTGCAGGGCACTTAGACCCCCGTTGGTTAGAGGGTATGTCACCGCTCTTAAAGATTTGGCCCTGTTCCTAGAGGAAGAGCATATCAAATTTCCGAAGATAAAAGGAGTCCTTCTCTGTGCTGAAACGGTAGATGAACCCACTCAGAGTTATATCGAAAAGATATTTAAAGCCCCTTCGTTTAATATGTACGGCGGAAGAGAACTCAGTTTAATAGGAATGGAATGTGCTGAAAAAAATGGGCTTCATGAAGTATCTGAAAATAATTACGTCGAATTTGAAAATATAACTATTTCCAATTATGAGAAGGCTGGGAATCTCATTATAACGAATCTTAATAATTTCGGAATGCCCTTTATACGATATCGAATAGGGGATATCGGGGTTCCTGGTGGAAATAGAAATTGCGGCTGTGGTAGAAATTTACCCCTTATTAAAAAAGTAATCGGTCGATCAACGGAGGTATTTATTTTTTACGAGGGAACTCGTATCGCCGGTGAAATGTTCATCCATCTTATGAAAGAATTCCCGGTGAAAGAATATCAGTTCGTTCAGGTGAATGATTCAAATGTCATCTTGCGATTAAAAAAATCTGAAAATTATAACGATGACACAAAAAATCAAATAACCAGTCTCTTTAAAAGATATTTACCGGAAAATGTGACCTTGACTATAGTATTGGTCGATGGATTCGAGAAGACAACGACTGGAAAATTTAGATTTGTATACCGGGAATTCTAATTTTATTGATCTCAAATGATCGTGATTGCTTCAAAGAAAGTCGCCATTTCCGCAAGCATCGGTGATATCGAATATCCCGCAGCGCCTCCATTTTCTCCGGATCGCGAATATCCTGAATTGAAATTTAGGGTGTATCCGGAGAGAGTGAAAAATGCAATTTATAAATTGGCTCGACAATTGCTGATAGATATGGGTTTAGACCAGGCACATATCGAAACACCTCAATGGAACCCTTTTGGCGTTATTATTAAACCTGGTCAAAAAGTTCTCGTTAAACCCAATATGGTTCGTCATTTCCATCTTGGGGGGGGAAATTTTAATTCTGTTATCACTCATGGATCTTTGGTTCGTTTTGTTCTTGATTACGTGGGGTTGGCCTTGAAAGGACAAGGAGAAATCACCGTGGGAGATGCACCCGTCCAAAGCGCCGACTTTAATAAACTATTAGAAATCACGGGTCTCCGACAGATATGTGATGAAGTTTCAAATATTTGGCAAATACCTGTGCGTCTGATTGATTTTAGACTAATGGCCATTGAACTCGATGAAAGGCATTGCATAGTTAAACGGAGTGTTTTGGAGGGAGACACAAAAGGTTATTTGAGCGTCAATCTGGGGGGAAAGAGTCTTCTTAAACCATTAGAGAAACAATCAAGTAAATTCAGGGTCAGCAGCTACGATTGCCAGATGATGAGAGAACACCATAATGAGATTACCCATGAATACTTGATCCCCAGAACTGTTTTGGAATCCGATGTAGTTCTCAATATCCCAAAATTAAAAACTCACCGCAAGGTTGGTTTAACCGCCTGCCTAAAAAATTTAGTCGGAATCAATGGACATAAAGATTGGCTGCCGCACCACCGGACTGGCTCAATAGAAGAGGGCGGAGACGAATATCATTATCCCTCCCTCATTAAGAGGGTTCAAGATAAGTTGGCAGAGAGCATGGGCGACGATTGGGATTTTAATCCAAAAAAGAATATTTTCCGTCGGTTGGGTTTGAAGGCATTAGACCCTATGGCCCGTCACCTGGCCAAGGATGCCTATACGGAAGGGAGTTGGTATGGAAATGATACTCTCTGGAGGACAGTACTCGATTTAAACCGTTTGCTGATTTACGCGGATAAAGACGGAAAGATGAGGGCTACTCCCCAACGAAAATGCTTTAATATCGTTGATGCGATAATTGCCGGAGAGAAAGAGGGTCCGATGGAACCTGATCCAAGGCCATTAGGGCTCCTTATCGGAGGCGTTAACCCGGTCGCAGTGGACACCGTGTTGTCTACCATGATTGGTTTTGATTATAAGAAAATACCTTTGATTTCTAATGGCTTTAATCGTATGGATTGGCCACTCGTTAATTTCGGCCCTATGGATATTGAGATAATTTCGGAAGATGTCCGATTAAGAGGCCTAAGAATTGGGCGGCCTTTTAATGAATTTAATTTCAAGGCTCCTTCTGGCTGGGCAGGTCATGTTGAAAAATATTAATAAAAATGACAAACAACGGATTGAAAGAGTAAAAGTTCAACTGGGTGATTATTTTGGGGAAAAAGAGCAGGATAAAATACTTAGCTTTGAGGTAACCGGTTTTCATGAAAGAGATTTCTCTTTTATTGCTTTTCTGAAGATTAAAACAATGAAAACAGTGGCACGGCTTGTGATGAAAACCATAAATCCTCATCCGATTAATAAAAGGATAATTGATCGAGAAAATCAGGCGGTAGTGGAATACAACATTTTGAAAGAGATTTACTCAAAGTTTGAGAATATCGATAGATGCTCAGTTCCAAATCCCATCATGGTAATACCGGAAATTGATACTTTTTTAATGGAGTTTGTGGAGGGGAAGGTCCTTAACGATGAATTAAAATGGACGCGATACCTCTCGAATAAAAAGAAGTTTGCCGAGTTGGAAGAATATTTTTTCGATATCGGGAGATGGTTGAGGCATTTTCAGGAAATTACAGGAATCAGAGAGGACAACTCGGACACGTTGACGCTTGTTTTAGAACGTGCCGAGGATCGGTTAAATCTTATTGAGAAGGCGAACCATCCCTATTGTCGGACAAGTGTAGTAAGTACCGCTAGGCTGTTATTAGAAGATCAGATAAAAAGACTTTCTCAAACAAGAATTTTGAAGTGCGGGCGCCATTCAGATTTTCAGCCGCTTAATATTCTTGTTGGACGGAACGGAGTAACCGTAATAGACTTCATGGGTTATCAGGAGGATTGTATTGCCGTAGATTTATTAAAAATGATGATCTACCTTGAAGATGAGAAGTGGAGTTTGACCTCCAGCTTTTATCGTGTGAAAAGTTTGAAAGAGAGATTTTTGGAAGGGTACGGTAAAATTCCTGATGTACCTTTTCCGGCCTTGGTTCTATGTGAGGCTATGCAGCGGATTGTCAGCTTATGGGGAAATATATCTTCAACCAGTAGACATTTTCATCAATACCTCGAAGCAAACTATCGTATTAAGAAACATGTTGATTGGCTAATTAATAAACAGGGAAAATCTACTTTATGGCCAAATTAGTTCATTAAGTCTTTTGATAATATTGTTTGGGGGAATGATTCCTTTATATTGTTTTTGTTTTATTTGTCGATCAAAGAATAGATAGAATGATACAATCAAAGATTGATTACCTATATTATTTAGATGAAGATCGAAAAGCTTTGGGTTTGGAGAGGAAGAGGCTCAGGCTGGTGGGCAACGAAATTTGGAAGTATCAAAGACTATTGAGACGTGTCGAATATCTTGAAAATAATAGCGCACCGTTTTCGAAGTTACTTCTGCTATGGGTGAAATTTAGAAAGAGGAAATGGGCTTTTAGACTTGGATATGAAATATCTTCTAAAACATTTGGCCCAGGACTTGCCATTATGCACAGGGGGCCCATTATTATTTTGGATTCGGTGAGAATAGGGGCTAATTGCAGAATTCATGCCTGTGTAAATATAGGGTCAACAAAAGGTACGGGTAAGGGAGCAATAATAGGTGATAATTGCTATATCGGACCGGGAGTACAAATAGTTGGACCTGTAAGCATAGCCGATAACGTTACCATCGGTGCAGGGTCCGTTGTGACAAAATCATTTCTTGAGCCGGGTATTGTTGTTGCTGGCGTTCCCGCTGAAATTATCAAAAGAAAAAATCAGAAAGATTTAGAAAGCCGGGAAAAGGAATGACTACTCTAAAGAAGGTATGTATGATCAATAATAGAATTATTATCAGGCTTTTTAATTTCGCAGAGGGTCTCTTTAAACCCGAAAAACTTCCTTCTATGTTACGGATTATAACCAATTTAATTTTCATTATTGCCGTTCTTTCTCAAAATTGTCTTTACGCCTTATCCGCTGAGAATCTTGATGAGATAACGAGAAGAAAAACGAGACTGTTGTCATCTCGTTGGGAAATTGAACGTATCGAGGATTCACAGAATAATTATATTTGGCAACCGGAAACATTAATGTACTTCGATGTGAATACCGGTCAAGAAGTTTGGCGGATGAGCCATACCAAAGATTTAGATAATTTTTATCATAATGATATCGGCTGGACGCATTGGAGTTCCGACGGTAAATGGCTGGCCTTTGCCTCGGATCGCAATACGCAAGCCTTTAGAAAAAGCACTTCCAAAATATGGATGCTGGTAAAGACCGATGGATCGTATTTGAAGCCTATTGTTGGAGGTTCAGCAAGAGGATATAGTTCTTATCATGATTACTTTCATTGGTCTCCACAAATTCCGGATGTTTATTATGACACCGGTGAATCGGGTAATCATCTCAATTTAAATCCGTATGATGTTTATAAAAATATTGTTCATGATAACGGAGTGACGCAGCAGCACCTTTTTACAACAAACAGTGATAAAGGAAATCCAAAGGCAAAGAAACTCTCAAAAACAATTAGCGGGGATGGGAAAAAAATATTGTTACGGGATGTTTTTGTTCCTACTGGCCCCCATTATCTGTACCCCTGTACGGTTTACCCGGAAAAAGATGCAAAATGCGAGGATTTGGATGGTTTCTCCATTGATCGAGGTCAGGGCCCCGGCTATGACAAGATGCCAACCGAATATACTCGAGAACATGGGGGGGGCCTGTTCTTGGCTGGGAACGAAAAGATGGGATATTATTTTTACCTTCTTCCAAGTGGTACAACCGCCTGGTGGCGTATGACCATTTACGGAAACGCCAAAGATGGAGGGCCACTATTTACTCCTCCCGGAAACTCCGGTGAGGTAGTCATCCAATCAACGGCATCAAAAAATTTTCCACCCTGGAAAGACCATTACTACTGGAGCCATATGACCCCTGACTGGTGGGGTAACCGAGTGGTTTTTAGCAACTCCGAGGATAATTTACATCCCGGTATCGCCCATATCAATTCAATCACTCATGCCTATGATACGAGATCCTTTTTGAAAGATTGGGGTGTCCAACACAATGATTGGCATGGATTTACTGATTACACCGTTTCAACCTACACCCCTTTTAGGAAACCTAACGATGGCTTAGGGGATAGAATAACCTGCCAACGTTATAATGATAAGACCCTGAAGGATATTAAGACGATTTGCTTCACCCACACCCGTTATAATGGAGGAACCGAATATAGTACTCTGCCCCGTCCATTTATAAGCCCGGATGGAACGAAAGTCGCCTTTACCAGCGAATTTTTAAACGCCAGCCCAAATAAAAATGATATCTTTTGGGCGGTAATCAGGTATCCCAAACCTCCAGAGAAGCTAAAGGCCCTTAGAAATGAAAAAGGTGTCCGATTGACCTGGGAGAGGCCTTCCTATACAACCAGGGGCTGGCCGGATGAAAAAACCGATCCGCCTCCAAAGTCTAAGGAGATAAAGGGATACCATGTATGGGTCAGTGAGAATGGAAAAGGGGGATGGATAGAGCTCTCAACCGTTGCCATCCCCGTTGAATTTATTGATGTTGAACACCCCAATAATTCAACGAGTTATTATGCAGTTACATCAGAAGAGTATAGCCGTTTGGAGAGTAGAAATTTATCAGCAATAATCAGGGTGACTCTTGATTCTAAAGGCAGAATGACAAGTTCACAGTCTGAACCTGAAGGTAAATCCGGTTTCTGGGCGATACCTCCACATGCCCCAGCAAATTTTTCTATTGAAAAACAACCCACCCTTGGCCATTATCTGCTGAGTTGGGTGGAGCCTGGCGATTCTAAGATTCGATATTATAATATCTACTATTCGACTTCTGGAACTCCTCTGGTTAATCAACGAAATAGAATCGCTTCTTTGCCTGCAGGAACAAAAAAATATCTAGATTGGTTGGCTGAGCCCTCAAAACCAGGATATTATAGTATTACATCCGTGGATAGACAAGGCAATGAAGGGGTGGGGATATCCAGCAGTCCTTAATCAATGACGAGATACTAACTTTAAGCAGATGAAACAACCCTCCAATAAAGCACCATGCTGAATTATTGAGGTTGAAGGATAAGAAGGATAAGAAGATGAGGACCAAACTGGGTCCTTTTTTTATTTTATTGGTTGTTCAATCCCTTTTGTGTGTTGCGCTCAAGGGTTGGGCCTTGACTCCAGAACAGGTGGTGGTAGTGGCCAATAAAATGGCCTGGCACAGCGAAGAATTGGCCAAATATTATATGGTTAAACGTAATATTCCTGACGGGAATTTTATTTTACTCAGTGCCCCCTCAAGAGAAGATTGTACCAGGGCGGAATATGATGAAAAAATTGCCTCACCCGTCAGATCTTTTCTTAAAAAAAATGACCCGGAGGGCAAGAAATTTCATTGTCTGGCCCTTATGTTCGGAATTCCTTTAAGGATCAATCCTCCCGGGTTGACTTCCGGGGAAGGGAAGGCCCTCTCGGAATTAAGAAAGCAGCACGAAGCTATTCTGCACCAAATAAAAGAGGTGGAGTATTTAAAAGACCAGGAAATACTTAAAATTTTAAGAGAGTCCGAGAAAAGGCTTAAAAGACAGATCGACCAAGCGAGTAAGGTTTTTCAGGGGGCCGCTGTGGACTCTGAACTGGCCTTGGTCAGAGAAGACTCCTATCCGCTGGACGGCTGGCTTCCCAATAAGTTGTTCCTATGGAACCAGAAGAAACCCCCCTCAAATCTGCTCCAAAAAGTAATGCTGGTGAGCCGCTTGGATGGACCGACTCCTGAGATTGTCCGCCGCGTTATTGATGACAGCCTGGAAACCGAAAAGACGGGGCTGACGGGCGTGGCCTATTTTGATGCCCGTTGGCCGGACCCCGGGGATAAAAAAGAAATCTCCGGCTATGCCTTCTATGACCGGTCGATTCATCAGGCAGCCCAGCGGGTGGAAAAAAGCGGGCGGATGTCCACAGTCCTGGATTCCAAGGAAAGGCTCTTTCAGCCGGGTGAATGCCCGAAGGCTGCTCTTTATTGCGGGTGGTACAGCTTAGGGAACTATGTGGATGCCTTCTCCTGGGTAAAAGGGGCCGTGGGATATCATGTCGCCAGTGCTGAATGTACCACTTTGAAAAATAAGGAAAGCCGGGCCTGGTGCAAAGTGATGTTGGAAAAGGGGGGGGCTGCAACAATTGGCCCTGTGGCAGAGCCCTATGTCGAGGCCTTTCCGCCACCGGATCTTTTTTTCGGTCTCTTGCTGGATGGCCGATTTACTTTGGCCGAATGTTATGCCCTTTCAAATCCTTTCTGGTCCTGGCAGATGGTCTTGATCGGAGATCCGTTATATCGCCCTTTTCAGAAAAAATGATTCTTTGTATCAATTAGGTTTTTTATAAAATTTTTGGCACGGGTTTCACGGATACTTTGATTTTCCCCTGCGGAAAGAAGACAGAGGGAAAAAACATCCTGCCCGCCGGGAGCAAAAAGTCAAGGGATTGGCAACATTGCCAATCCCTTTTTCAATTTAATCGTGTTTATCCGTGAAATCCATGCCTAAAAATTTAGCTTTGACAAATTTTCAAACATCTAAAGTCAATACGGAGCAAGGAGGAGGAGGATAAAAAAACTCATTGGTGACGTGAGCGTCACCAATGAGCAAAAAGGAGGGATTCAGGGGATTAGGCCGCCACGGCCCCTTTCTTGAAAAACCGTCTTCTTCCCCATCCGGCCAGACCGATCAGGCCGGAACCCATGAGGAGCATAGAGGCCGGTTCAGGGACAGGATTGGTGAATGTTTCATAGTATACGTCATTGGCGCACTGTTGGGTCCAGCCAATGGTAAATTGGGTACCCAACAGGATATTCTGAGCCCCGAAGTTGAAAGTCTGAGTAGTAGCCGGAGACCAGCCCGTGGATAGATCAAAACCAGATAAAATACCGCTACTTAGTTGCAGGTATGAACTGGGATCGTAAGCTACCGGATGATTTTCGCGGTAGGCATTATAGCCATTGCTATCATATGAGTTGGTGTACCCGGGACCCCCTAAAGGAAGGGGAGAGATGGAATATAAGGCGTTATTACCAATAGTGAACCCAGTACCAGTACCGTTTCCAACAAGCAAGTTGACGATATAATTCCATGTTCCATCTCCATCCGAATCGATAAAAAGGTCACCAGCATGGACATCGCCGGCTATCCCGCTGACATTAAATGTAAACTGGGTCAAGTATCCGTTCGAAATGGTAGCTGTTCCTTGAGAAATATTGGGATGGCCAATAGCATCGGTACTATTATCTGTCGACCCAATTGTAGTACTTGCCCAACCAGGCCAATAAATACTATTATCTTGGAGGGTAATAGTACCAGCATAAGCTTGTGTCCCAGCCAAACATAACATCAACATTAAAAATATTCCCATCAGCTTTTTCATATTCCCATCCTCCTCTTTTTTAGTATTACAAATAGGTTCGAACAACCCTCATTTGTTTTGATTTGCTTGCGTCTCCATTTATTGCAAGGAAGATGCCACTTTTTTGTATTTTATAACATAATGAATTTATTATAAAAAATTTATAAAAGGCATGTATTGCCTTTTTTTCAGGGAAAGGGTTGGCCTTTTCGGTTCATAGAATTTCCCTTTTGGGAAGATCTCCGGTTTCGGGCCGTCGGCCCGGTGAAAAAAGGTGTCTTCCTATTCCAGCCGAAAGATGATATAAAAATATCCTTACAATCCTTTACTTAAGGGGGAACCTAAATGAAGCCTTCATGGCCAAGACATCCGGGTCTGTTACTACTGGTATTCTGTTTTTCATTCACGTCCCTGGCGGGCTGCAGCAAAGAAGCCAAGATGGAGCGTCATTTAAAGAAAGCGGAAACCTATTTTTCCGAAAACAAGCTCTTCGAAGCGATCATCGAATATAAAAATGTCATCCAGATCAATCCTAAGCATGCCAAGGCCCATTACCGATTAGGGCTGGCATACCTTAAGGTCAATAATCTTAGGGGTGCCCTTTCTGAATTCTCCAGGAGTGTGGAATTTGACCCCAATTTCACCGAGGCCCGGGTCCAATTGGGCTATATGTATATACTGGCCAATGATATCGCCAAGGCCAGGGAACAGGCTGGAGAAATTCTTCGGAAAGAGCCGGAAAACCCGGCAGCTTATTTGCTGAACAGTTCAATCTTTGCTGTAGAAAAGGATCTGGCCAAGGCCATTGCAGAGGCCCAAAAATCCATTGAAAAAGGTCCCCGAAATGTTGATGCCCATATACACCTGGCCAACCTGTATATCTTGAATAAAGATAATGCGATGGCCGAGCAGGCCTTCAAAGAGGCGGTAAAGGCCGATGAGAAATCGGTCAAGGCGCGCTATGCATTGGGCGATTTTTATCGTAAAACAGGCAGGAATGATCTGGCCGAGTCTGAATTTCTTCAGATTTCCCGAATAGTCCCCCAGGACCCAGGGGCTTTTCTCAATTTGGGCACTTTTTATAGTTCATTGAACAGAAATGACGAGGCGGAAAAACAATTTATCAAAGCCGTCGAATTGGACCCCAAGAATATCCCTTCCCGGCTGCGCCTGGGGGACTTTTATCTGGCTTGGGGGAAAAAAGAACAAGCTATGGAGGCCTATCAAAAGGCCATGGATACGGATTCCAAGAATATCCCTTCCCGGGCCAAGATGACCGAGATCTATTTGGCCGAGAAAAAATATGATAAGGCCTCGGATTTGATCGAAAAGATCCTGAAAATAAATCCCAAAAGCCAGGAAGGGACCTTTCTGAAGGGGAGACTCCATATAGCTAAAGGGGAGTATAAAGAGGCCATCGCCCTTTTCCATCCCTATCTCAAAGAATACCCTAAATCTTCTCAGGGGCATTATTTCCTGGCCCTGGCCCATATGGGGAACAAGGACATTCAGCAAGCCAAGACTGCATTGACTGAGGCCGTAAAATTACAACCCCAGGCTTTAGAACCCCGCCTTCTGCTGGGGGATATACAATTAAGGTCAGGAGCCCATGATCTGGCCATCGAACAGGCCCAGGAGATTTTAAAGATGGATCAGAATTCTCTTCAGGCCCACTTGATGCTGGGAAATGCTTATTTGGTCAAAAGGGACGTGTCCAAAGCTACCAAGGCCTTTGAAGAGGTGATTCGTTTGGCCCCGAAAAATCCGGTGGGCTATTATCAGATAGGCCGTATTCTTTTGGCCCAGAAGAAGGCCAAAGAAGCCCTGGTCCAATTGGAAAAGGCCTTATCGATCCAGCCCAATTTTTTGGAAGCCCTCAATCTGGTGGTGGCTGTGGATATGATGCAAAAAGACCCCCAAAAGGCCATTGCCCGGGTGGAGGCCCAGATCCAGCAAAGCCCCAAGAATCCCTTTTTTTATCAGATGTTGGCTTCGTTGGAAGAATTTAATAAGGATATGGCCAAGGCCGAGGGCTTGTATAAAAAGGCCATTGAATTAAATCCCAATGTGCCCCATTTTTATCTATCCTTAGGGACTTTTTATGCCCGACAGAAAATGGTGGACAAGGCCCTCAGGGAATTTTCCACCGCCCTTCAGAAAAACCCTAACTCCCTGCCGGCCGTCATGGGTTTGGGCGTTCTTTCTGAATCCCAGAAGAATTATGAAAAGGCTAAGGAATATTACTTACAGGCCTTAAAAATCAATCCTAAATTCGTCCCGGCTGCCAACAACCTGGCCTTCTATTATGCGGAAAAAGGGGGTAATATCGACGAAGCCCTCAACCTGGCCCAAATGGCCAAGGAACAGTCTCCGGATGACCCCAATATTTCCGACACCCTGGGGTGGGTCTATTATAAAAAGAATATTTTCGGCCGGGCCATCAGCTATTTTAAGGAAGCCCAGGAAAAGATGAAGGAGAATCCCGTAATCCACTATCACCTGGGTATGGCTTATTTTAAGAACGGCGACAAGGAGCAGGCCCGGAAAGAATTGAAAAAAGCCCTGGAATTGGACCCTAAATTTCCGGGGGCCGAGGAAGCCAAAGTTACTTTGGAGAAGATGCGGTAATCGGCCTTCAGGTTTTGACGGCCTTTATTGACTCCCCGGTCAAGAATACATAAAATTGTTTAAAAAATGATTCTCATGATCTTAGGACAATCACGATGACCTTTTTACCGAAAGTAATTCTGGCAATCGCCATAACCTTTTTTATAGTTGGAACGGTCTCTTCGAAGAGCTATGCCGGATATTCCATTACTGATCGGGATGGTAAGGCCGTCTCAGAAGAGCCGGGAAATACCCTGGTCACCGGCCCGACCAATCAAACCATTATCCTTAACGACCGGAGCAATCGGAAAGTTTTTGAGATTTTCTGGGATGCTGCTGGAAGTACCGTTATCGTAAAAGGGGATCATATTCATCTAAAAATCAACAGCAACGGTAACATCGAGAAGTGGGTCCCTTTGGAAAAGGAATACAAGGATCAGTACCCTATTATTATCCAGCCAGTGGTTCCCAGACCTCCTCGCCCAAAGTGAAACGCTCTTTTTTATTCTTGACATCTTTCCCCCTTTTCATTTATCTTACGAAGTTATTAGAAGACCAGTCTAAGGGGCGATTTCGGAAGGGATTTTCATGCGTCGTTCTCAATCGGGCAAAGGCTGTTTATTAATCATCATTTTTGTTCTGATTTTGGGATTGGTAGGCATATGGTTTTTTCCTCCCTTATTAGGGATTCCTTTGGAAGGCAAGGGAACGGAAGATCTGCACGTTATGCTTTCTAAAGAGGGGACCGGAGAGCATGTCCGCGCCCAAACGGGATATGGGGTAATTCTGGATTGTGAAGGGGTGATTGAATCTCCCCAGGGATCTTATTGGCTCAGAATTTTAAATGATGATGAGGTGGCCTACGAAGGAAAATTAAATGCCGGCCAAAAGCATCGTTATAAATTAAAGACCCGATTTGGGAACGCCATGACGACTATTACCCATGAAATAAAAGGACTAAGCAACCAAAAAGAGGTCAAGGTCACCTACGTTTTTCATTATACCTATTCCTATAAGAGCATCCTGAGTCGTTTGATCCCCGGTTGGGAATAACACGACTCTTATTCCCTCTTGCCTCACTTTTGTATCAGTTTAGCTTTTTGAAAAACTTTTTTCACCGCAGAGGCGCAGAGAGCGCGAAGAAAATATTGTTATTGTTTGCCCCGCCGGTGGCGGGGCAAACAATAAACTTTGCCCTGCAGTCGGCTTCCAAACGGAAGCCTTTGTTTAAGGTCGACGAAGTCGACCGCGTAATTATTTGGTCCCGCCTCTCACGGGATTGTTCAAAAAAAATCTCTCTGCGTCCTTTGCGGCTTTGCGGTGAACAAAATCCTCTTTTCAAACACCTAAAGTGTTACTCATTTTTCACGCTGAACAGCAAAATGATAAGGAGTTAAATTATGCACGATATCATACCAATGAAATTTGCCGGAGCCAAGAAATATGTGCTGGATGAAGAACTGGCCAAGATCGTCAATATTTCCATAGCCCTGGAAATGCCTTTATTACTCAAAGGAGAACCCGGCACCGGAAAGACCATGCTGGCCCATGCCATTTCCGAGGCCTTAAGAATGCGCTTGATTGTCCTTAATGTAAAATCGAGCATGAAGCTGATCGATGCCCTCTACCAATATGACACCCTGACCCGATTAAATGACAGCCGTTTCGGTGATTCTTCACGGAATGTCAGCAACATAGAAGAATATATCAAAATGGGGAAAATCGGACAGGCTTTTGTCGCCCAAGAGAAAGTGGTCTTGCTGATCGATGAAATAGACAAGGCCGACACGGATTTTCAAGACGACATGCTTGATGTCCTGGACCAGATGGAGTTCGATATTATCGAGATCGACAAAACCATCTCTGCCCAAAACCGCCCGGTTATTATTGTTACCTCGAATGCCAAAAAGGATCTGTCGGACCCCTTTTTAGGCCGCTGTAATTTCCATCATATTGCCTTCCCCGAACCGGACATGATGAGAAGGATCCTCCAGGTCCATTTCCCTGCTATCGATCGGGACCTGTTGGATAGCGCGGTCCAGACTTTTTACCGGCTCCGGGAGATCCGGGGGATCGAAAAAAAACCAGCCACCAGAGAATTGATCAACTGGATCAGGGCCTTGCGTTCTGACCCGGATTTCAAGGTCAAAGACCTGGTAAAAGGGGAGGTTCCTTTTTTAGGGGTTTTATTTAAAAAAAGTCCGGATTATGTGGTGGCCCAGAATAACGTGATCCGGTTGAAAAGATAATGTTATGTTTGTTGACTTCTTTTATTTTTTGAAAAAAGTGGGGATTCCGGTTTCTCCGACCTCTTTTCTAAGACTGCAAAAAGCCCTGGGCCTCGGGTTGGTCAATTCTCTGGACGATTTTTATATTGCGGCCCGGACCATCCTGGTTAAAAGTGAACGCTATTTTGACCTCTACGATCAGGCCTTTGCCCACCAATTCCGTGGGATGGAATTTAAAGAGGGAGATGAATTTGAGCTGTCGGATATGGTTCGATCCCTTTTAGAAGAATGGCTGAAAGAGCCCAAGGCCCTGGCCGATGCCTTGGGCCTGGATGAAGAGGAATTGAAACAATTAAGTCCGGAGGAATTGCTTCAGTATTTCCTGGATCGGCTGAAAGATCAAACCGAAGAACACCATGGCGGTAAGAAATGGATCGGGACCGGCGGTACTTCGCCGGTAGGCCATTCCGGCTTTCATCCCGGAGGCATGCGGGTTGGCGGGACATCCCGGAACAAATCGGCCATCAAAGTGGCCATGGAAAGAAGGTACAAGGATTATTCCCAGGAAGGGCCCCTGACCCAATCGCAGATCGGCGAGGCGTTGAAACGACTCCGGAATATGGTCCCGGTAGGGCCGAAAGACCGGGTCAATATCGATAAGACCATTTACCAGACCATGAAGAATGCCGGAGAAATCGAGATCATTTTTGACCGGAGACTTAAGGACCGTTTAAAGGTGATTCTGGCTATCGATAACGGCGGTTGGTCTATGGATCCCTACATCAGTCTGGTTCAAACGCTCTTTAATTATTCCCGGGCCCAGTTCAAAGATCTGAAAACTTTTTTCTTTCACAATACCATTTATGATTACCTGTGGGAAGACCCGCAAAGAAGGTCCAAGCCTTTTTCCACCGAGCAACTGGTCCGTCTCGATCCGGAAACCCGTTTCGTTATTGTCGGGGATGCCAGTATGGCCCCTTATGAATTGATGGGCACCGATGGGTCCATCTATGTGGGGGAGCGCTCCGGAAGACCCAGTCTGGAGAGGTTGAAGTTCATTGCCCACACCTTTCCCCACGCCCTTTGGATCAATCCGGTATTAACCGACGAATGGGCTTATACACGGACCATTATGCAAATCCGGGAGATCTTCCCCATGTTTGAATTGACTCTGGACGGGTTGGAAAAGGCCGTCACCCAAATGATGACCAAACATTAAAAAAGGTTCAAGGTGCAAGGTCCAGGGCGCAAGGGAAGACAGCAAAGCCTATAACGGAAAAAGCAACAAGAAAAAAAGAAAAACCCTGGGGGTTGAGAATTCCATGGATGAAAAGATAAAAGAGGGTATGAACTTATTTTTCGAACGCCTGGGGTTAAAAGAAGAACCTTTGGGGATGTTTTATACCAATCAACAGCCTGAACAAGGTTTTTCCCCAAAACCAGGCAACTTACCGACAAGCGATATGGAGGCCAGAGGAGAGATCAACTGGGGATCCATTTTTGAGAATTTTTCCTGCGTTATAGGGAATATCTGGCGGGCCAGACGGAAAGGGACCGCCGCCTACTTTGACCGGGAACGATTCGGCTGTCTGGGTGGGGCTTTTTATTTAGGTTTCTTAAAACCTCAATTGGAATTCATTACCTATTATGTTTCCACCGGGATTCCCAATCAGGTCCAGGGAGAGCATTACCTGGAATCCCCGGAGGTCACCCGCCGTTTATTTGAGACCATCGACCCCCGCCCGGCCCCGGCCCGTTATTGTGTCTTCAAACCTCTCAGCCACTTCACAGCCCAGAATGAACAACCGGAATTGATCATTTTTTTCGCTCGCGGGGAGGTCCTCTGTGGTTTAAATCAGTTGGCCACCTTTGTCACTAACGATTTTGAGGCCGTCTCTTCTCCTTTCGGGGCTGGATGCTCCAATATTGTTTCCTGGCCTCTGCGCTACCTCGCTGCCGGGAAACTCAAAGCGGTCTTGGGAGGCTGGGACCCTTCGGACCGCAAGTTTTTAAAACCGGATGAGCTTACTTTTACCGTCCCTTATGAAATGTTTGATCGGATGGTTCGGCGCTGGCCCGAGTCTTTTTTGAAGACCCCGACCTGGGAGATCGTCAGAAAGAAGATCGACCGCAGCCGCCGTATCTGGGGAGAAGAATAGGAGATTGAGGGTATGAGGGGTTGCAAGGCTGTCAACAATGATCGATAGGGACTATCTTTTGGAAGAGGGGAATTCATCTGAGGTCGAAGACCTGGTAAAAAAATCTCTCGAGCGACTGCTTGAGGAGATCCAATCTCCTGCCGAAATGGAAGAGGTCTGGGCCGATTGGCAGTCCAAGCCTATTTATCAGAACTTGATTAGCCATTGGTCGGATTGGAATAAAGCTCATAGGGAGAGTCGTTGGGAGGCCCTGTGTCGGGAGTTGGAAGAAACGGCCTATGGTACCCGTCCTTTCTGCCTGCGTTGCGGAGAATGCTGCCGGAAAGGGAGTCCCACCCTTTACCTGGAGGACATGGAAATACTCAAAAGGGGAATCATTAAAAGGACGGAATTACTAACCTTGCGGTCCGGGGAAATCGGGTTTTCCAATGTCACCAACGACCTGGTCTTACTCACCGAGGAACGGGTCAAGGTGAAGGAAAAGCCGGGCAGCCGGCAGTGTTTGTTATTTAACCCGGAAAACCGGGGCTGCCTTATTTATGAGGACCGCCCGTTACAATGCCGGGTCATGGAATGCTGGAACCCGGATGGTTATCAATCGCTTGATGCCCGATTATTCCTTTCCAGAAAAGAATTGTTGAGTCCCCATGACCCGTTGATTCCGGTTATCGAAGTCCACGAAAAGCGTTGCGCCGTCTCCAAGCTTCAAGAAGCCTTAAGTAAAATTCAAAAAGGCAGGACTTCGGCCCAGGAGGAGGCCGTCGATATTCTTCTGTATGATCATCATATCCGGGGATTCATGGAGGAAAAACATGGAATAGGCCGGGAAAACCAGGCGTTATTATTCGGACGTCCCCTTTTTGACCTCCTTCCATCCTTTGGATTTCAAAGTCACAGGGGACCAGATCAACGGTTCAGCCTATCCCCCATCCTATTTTAATGAATCGCCCTTCCCTTCCGCCTTTAAAGGCCCTGAGTCAGAACTTCTTAAGAAACCAAGCCATGGCCCGGAAATTAGTCGATCGCCTTGCTGTGACCTCTTCGGATTCGGTAGTGGAATTGGGGGCCGGCCGGGGGGCCATGACTTTTTTCCTGGCTGAACGGGCGGCCAGGGTATGGGCCGTAGAAATTGATGCCGGTCTTGCCGATCGATTGAGGGAACAGGTTAGAATCTCCGGAAAAAGAAACATCGAAATTTTGCATCAGGATATATTGAAGACCGACTGGACTGAATGGTACAATAGGATTGCCGCCCCGTTTTTTGTGGTCGGAAATCTCCCTTATCACATTTCGACGCCCATTTTGTTTAAGTTGATTGAAAATAGACCCCTGCTGAAAGGGGCCTATGTCATGCTTCAGAAAGAGGTAGCCGATCGACTTATGGCCCAAGCCGGGACAAAAGAATATGGGGTCATGGCCATCCTGATCGGCTACTATGCCAAAATCAGGTCTTTAATGCACCTGGCCCCCAGTTCTTTTTTCCCGCGGCCCAAAGTTGCCTCGACTTTTATCGAACTCCTTTTTCGACCGGAACCGACGCCAAGGATAGAAGACGAAAAATTATTTCAATGGGTTGTCCATGGGGCCTTCGGCCAGCGCCGGAAGCAGATAAAAAATGCTTTAACGGCCGATGGCCGGTTTCCTGTCCCCATGATCGTGAAGGCCTTGGAGTTGAGTCAAACCAATCCCCAATGCCGTGGAGAAACCTTGACCATTGCCCAATTTGTATCCTTGTCCAATATATT
>CAZVHO010000031.1:0-8211 GCA_964627515.1 uncultured Thermodesulfobacteriota bacterium
TCGCGCACGCGTTGGATTTGCCGTTGCTTCCATTGATCGTTGCGCGGATCAAGTTTTCCCAGGATGAACACCAACTTATGCAAAATACCCATCGGGAAGGCGCCGGAGCCCACTGCCGGATCCAGGGCCTTCAGCCCGTCGATCGCGGCAATCAGCGTCGAGGTTTCCCGGTCGTCAAAATCGTGGCCGCCCTCCTCCCAGGAAGTCAAACGACGGAGTCTGGTGGTGTGAGGTGGCGTATCGGCTTCTTGCCCGCAAGCGTTTTCTCCTCCAGCGACACGAGGTCGCTGGGAGACTGGCTCCCGGTGACCTTGCGTCACCGGGGCCGAAATTTCGCTTCCGGCGACACAAGGTCGCCGGGAAGTATCAGAACCTTCCATGGCCGTGTCCAAAAAGGCGATCAACGCCTCATCCACCATGTAATCCACGATCTCGCGCGGGGTATAGAACGAGCCGGTCTGTTTGCGGGCGGTGGCACCGGTCTCGGGGTTATAGGCAGCGAGAAGGTTCTCAAAGACCTTGCCGGACAGCTCCGGATCGAGGGCTACTTCCTGCTCGATGGGCGTGTTCTCCTCGATCGTGAAGTGGTATCGATGAAGCGTGTGGATCAGCCCACGTACCCGTACCTTCCTGAACTTCTTGTCGCCATAATCCGCGCTGAGGTCTTCTTCACGCTCTGATCCGAAGAACAGGAAATCCGGCACAACCGGCTGGCTGTCCGGCCGGCGGGAGAATCCGTCAATGCGCACATAACGGGGCCTGACGTTTTCGCCCAGATCCTTGTCCAAGCACTCAAACAAGCCGCCGTTAAGGAATGGGATATTCTTGAAAAGCGCCAGAGCTTCGCCGGGCTTCTTAAACAAATCGCGATGGCGGTAAAGACTGTGGGCCATGAAATTCTGCTCGTCCCGCGCCCAGCCGCGCTTGTCCATTTCCGTGTTCAACGTGGCAAAGAACAGATTCTGCAGGATCGCCTTGTAGAAGACGGAATCCTTCCCGGTGTCTTTGTCCGGGGTGAATCCGTCGAGCAGTTCATCCAGGCGGCGTTGATCGAACAGCACCTCGGGGATCAGACCCTTTTCCTTCACGAACCAGCAAAAAATCAATCGCGTGATCATGCGGATCACGCCGGTATGGTCGTGCCCGTCAGCCTCCTTGGGTGCGTCCTTGGGAAAACGAACGTGCTTCAGTGCCCAGAAATACCAGTTGGCGAGCTCCCTATAGAAGGCCTTGGTGACCGACTCGACATCAAAGGCGTCATCATGGCGTTTCTGAATCTCCAGTGCGGGGATGCCGGACAGATCTTTTCCCATCAAGGCCAGATCCATCATCTGCAGCCGCTCAGCGGCCGTGCGCAACCCGCTGTCGGCCCGCACAGTAATCCGGCGGAAAAGCCGCCGGTTCTCAGCCTTCTGGTCATACTTGATATTCAGAAAATGCCAAGAGGATTGCGCCGTATCGGAGAAAACGAACAAGCAATAAGGATGTTCGCGGATCAACTGATCGACGATGGGCCGCTCAAGATTTCTCTGAAGGCCGGCCGAGGCCAAACGGCAATACACCACATGAAAGGCATTGTCCTCCCCGCCACTGGCAAACAGGATGGGGTCATCGACCAGCGCATTGCGAGCGGAATCCGGCCAGCCGCGCATGCTGAGCGGCTTGTTTTCATGCTCGTAGTTCAGTTCCTCCCAAAACAGCTTTTTAAGGCCGACCAGGTCCCGCAAGTTTTGGAGGATTTTGAGAACAGCTTGCTGTCTCTCGACTTGTGCCATGCAACAACTTTGCTCCGATTATGTTGGATTGATACGTTTTTTCTTCGGAATACTGCTTCGATACCGAACGTTATAACAATAACAAATTTCCTGTTCCGGGTGAGTAAATTTCCTAATTTTTTTTATTCAAATTCATTTCTTTTCAGCCCAGACTGCCGAAGGACGGTTTGCCATTTCCATTTTTTTAATTCTAAAAGAACATCATATTTTCAATGTATTGATGGCTATATAGGTACTGAAATATGGTTCAGTACCCATTAATTAGGTATTTTACCTATTCCTCCATCTGGCATTCGGCCCTCTACCCAAACACTCCAGCTTTCCTAAGTCTCTCTGTTCTCTGAGGATGCGGCGAATCAAATCTATTCCGACATTAGGACACCGCTCTTGAACATCGCGTATCGTGAAATCCCCCATGAAATGTCCTATTGCATCGGGGATTTCATTATCTTACTCCGTAACAATCCTTACCTTGCCGGGCTCCTTGCCCTTGGCGAGTTCGTCCAGGTATTCCTCGAATCATTTCCTTAGCTCCGCCGATGGAAATCTGATTTTGAGTTTAACAAATAAATCATATACCTTACCTAAAGTCAATCAAACGGTGTCTAATCTCAACAGAAATTGCTCACGGGGCAGTCAGTCAAAAAGAATCAAAAACTGAATTCCATGCCCCAAGGTACAGTCCCGTTGAAAACAGTATTCCATATTTTTTTAATTCCGGGCTTCGAGTGCCAGTCGAACTGTTTCGACCGCCAGATCGTTGATCCGATCCATATCCGGCCCGGGCGGCAAGGGTGAGGCCGAATAGGCATCTTCGGCTCTCTGAAAACTCCGCTCCGCCTCGGCTTGCACCTGTTCCAGGGACCATTCCCCGCGCTTGATGGCCAGCAGTTGTTCCGCGTCATGACGCCGGACCTGAAGATGTCCGTTTCTTAAAAATTCAATTCCCATGCGGAGCAAGCGTATAAGGTGGGCGGCATTTTTGCAATCGTACCCATAGCGCTCCACCAAGCCTTTACGCTTGGCCCCCATATACCCCTGAAACCCCAAGTGGGTCATCTTGTGAAGCTGGCTGCGGGCATAACCGACAAAAGCCTGGTAAACATGCCTGCCGACGAAGAGACGGCGATTGTTCAGGAGCAACCGACCGGCCTCGGTGATCTTCAAATAATCAGAGCGGTCAAGCCAGAGCATCATCAGGACATTGGGGTTTCCGCGGGTCAGCAGGCGAATAAACTTACGGACTTCATAAACAACAATGTCCCATTCGTCCTGTTTGATTTCCTTGGTACCTCTTGATCCGAATTCCTTGAGCCCGAAATAATAATCCAGGGGTGGAACGCAGACGGCCATCACATCCTTATCGTCGATGCTGTCCGGATTGGTGGACGGGATGTACATTCCATGAGCGATGCTCCCCCGATAAGCGGAAAGAATAGCCCACTCGTCCAGCGAGGGATGGGCCTCCAAAATAATCTTCGGAATTTCCATTAACGTAGATCACAAAACACGGGCATCTCCGTTCGGCAGGAACTCTTCAAGGGCTCTGTGGCCTTTTCGCTGTCTTCCGGCACGATTATCCGGACAATGTCTGCAATGGTTAGGTTTTTTCTTTTATGATCTTTTTTGCTGATCAAAACAACATAAACCCCTGGTCCGTAAAATCAGGATCGAAGGCCAACGCCTTTTTTATCCCCCTCTCCCGCATCACCAGAAAACTCAGGCAATCCACAAAACTAACCCCTCGTCTCCCTATCCTTTCCAGTTCCTGCAAGGCCTTTCCATGCAGGGCAGGGTCCACCCATTCAATCTGAAATGCTTTTACCTCCTTCAGGAATTGCAGGGCCACCCGGAGGCCGAGTCGGGCCTGCATTAAGGCCGCACTTTCTACCAAGATGTAGTTATGGAGACAAATAGGGTCTCCTGCCGACAAGGCGTGATCGAATTTTTCAAGGGCGGAAGCATGATTGGGATCAGCCTTGTCTGCCAATGCGTAGACAGCCGACGTATCCAAAAAAATCATTTCCGAAATGCCTCCTCAAGTGCCTGGTCGTGTCGTTCTGAAACCGGTTTAAGGGACCCTTGAAGCGATTTACCGGCCCCGACAAATCCGAAATTCTTTATCGACCTTTTTTTTTGCGGGGCCGAAAGGGTTATTTCTTTATGGATAAGTTCCCGAATGACTCCGGCAATGGATTTTTTTTCTTGAAAGGCCCGTTGACGCAAGACCTCAAAGGTTTCTTCTTCTAATTGGATCTGGGCTCGTTTCATGGAATACCTCCTTCAGAATTACAAAAATAATACCATCATGCTGTCATGATGTCAATTTTTCCATCCAACACCGGGTCGACGGCAGATCCTTATCTTCAACCAACGTCTCCTCCAACACCTTCAGCTTCGCCCGCAAAGCGGCCAGGGCCTTTTCCTGCTCCAGGAGAATAGAGACCAAAATGGTCTCCAAAGGCCAGGGACGGGAGGCATAGACCCCGGCCTGGACATGGATGCGGGCCAGGTCGAAAAGCCGGTCCAGAACCGCCTGGTCCTCTTTGCGCAGACCGCGGCGGAATTTCTTCCAGTCGGCATATTCCCGCTCCAGGACCTGGCTGAAGGGTAGGACGGTGCGGCCCATGGTCAGCCCTTTCTCCCCGGCAGGGAAAGGAGTTTTCCTTCCAGACCCTGTTCCCCCAAACCGACGCGGATGACCCATTGAACCGATCGGGACAGATCCCGGCCAAAGTGCCGGTTTTTTACCTTCCGGGAGATGGGGCTCTGAAAAAGATAACAGCCCAGCCCTCTTTTTTTAAAGACCATTAAAGAACGGACTACCTGGAGAAAAAGGGCCTGCCGTTCCTTGAGCGGAACCTGCTCATCATAAAACAGGGCACAAGGGCCGAGGACAAAGAGGGGGTCGCTCATCCCCGCGTTAGGTAGGATTTCACAGAGCACAGTGACCAACTGGTGGCAGGTAAAGGCCCGGCTGAGACGTACCCGTTCCAGGAGGGGACGGGAGGAAATCCCCAGCCAGCGGCCCACCCGGGCTACCAGATAGGGATCAAAGGTTTGGGTGGCGTCCACCAAGGTAATGGATTTCCCGCGGACCGCAAACTGGCCCATGAGATAGGCGGAAAGACGGGCCATGGGTTCTCCAAAAAAGAGGATGCTCCCGCCGGAAAGGGCCAGGTCACGCATCTGACGCCCGGGAAGAAAATCCATTCTCACCCCCTACCCTATTTCCATTGGACGGTAGATCCCGATGACCTTGCCCAAGATACTGACGAAGGCTAAATCCGGCCCCTTCAAGACCAGCGGAGGAAATTCCGGATGCTCTCCTTTGAGGACGATCTCATTTTTTTCTCGATAGTAACGCTTCAAGGTGATTTCTTCTCCTATCCGAAAGACCCCTACGGCCCCCTGGGCCAGTTGATCCTGACGGCGGACGATGACCTGATCCCCGGCTAAGATGGTGGGACTCATGCTTTCGCCCCGGACCCGGAGTAGAAAGACCTCCGCTCCCCTGGCCCAGCTTTCCGGAAGGGTGACATAGCCTTCAGCGGCCTCCTCGATCTGCCGGGGATCCCCTGCCGGAATGGCCCCATAGAGGGGGACGGTACGCAAAGGTCCGGGGGAAGGGTTTAGACGAAGCCCCCGGGAGCGGTTCACTTCCCGGCTCAAATAACCTTTACGGGTCAGGGCCTTCAGGTGATCCTGGACCGTGCCCAGGTTGATTTTAAAATGCCCTGCTACTTCCCGGAAAGAAGGGGGATAGCCCTGCTCCGCCTGAAAACTGCGGAGATATTCCAAAATCTGTTTCTGTCGTCCGGTAAGAGTTTGCATATAGTGCATATAGTGGATGAACTCGTAATAAGTCCCACAAAAAACCGTTTTTCGTCGTTCCCCTTCTATGTTGAAAACCGGAACCCAGTGTTTTTAAATGGTTGCGCATCATCCGGATTCCCCGCAGGCAGGGAATGACGAGTTTTTATTAAATTATAAATTATATTTACCATACATTTGTATGGTTGTCAATGGAAATTATAGGCCAAGGAACAAAGCCACAAATTAGCCCTTGAACAAAAGAGATGAACTGTGTAAAAATAACGTTGCGGGTTACGAGTTACGGGTTACGGGTTTAAAACCATAAGATCGTTTTTACCTTACCCCTCGCCTATTGCCCATAGCCCATAGCCTCCCCCAAAATTTTTATACTTCGTGAGTCCCCAAGGGGCCTGAGGGTTTAATAAGCAACTAAATCTTATCACTATTTTAAGAGAAAGACATTAATGCGCAACCTTACGCTATTAACCGACATGTATGAACTGACCATGGTCGGCGGATACCTCGACAACGGGAAAGAAAGCCAACGGGCAAATTTTGACTACTTCTTCCGTAAAATTCCGGATGAGGGGGGATATTGTATTGCCGCCGGTCTTGAGCAGGTCATTGATTATATCAGACACATCCGTTTTACTTCGGAGGATTTAGCCTATCTGGCCAACTTGGATATTTTCCCCGAGAAGGTTCTCCGCTACCTGGAAGCGTTTCGCTTTACCGGTGATCTCTTTGCCGTTCCTGAAGGTACGGTGGTCTTCCCCTATGAACCGCTTATCCGGGTTACGGCCCCCTTGCCGGAAGCCCAGTTTATTGAATCGGCCTTGTTGAATATGATGAACTTCCAAACATTGATCGCCACCAAAGCTGCCAGAGTCTGCACAGCCGCCGAAGGCGATCCGGTTATTGAATTCGGTTTACGGCGCGCCCATGGGCCGGATGCCGCCATTGAGGCTGCCAGGGCGGCTTTTATTGGGGGGGCACAGGGCACATCCAATGTTTTGGCCGGTAAATTGTTCGATATTCCGGTCCGCGGGACCGTAGCCCATAGCTGGGTGGAATCCTTTCCTTCGGAATTAGAAGCTTTCAAAGCCTATTGCCGGGTTTATCCCCAAGGCTGCTTTTTATTGGTGGACACCTACGATACCTTGAAAAGCGGTATACCCAACGCCATCAAAATCGGAAAAGAATTGAAAGCCCAGGGAAAGGGGAATTTACAGGGGGTCCGGCTTGACAGCGGAGACCTGGCCTACTTAAGCAAAGAAGCCCGGAAAATGTTAGACCGGGAAGGATTTGAAGGGACCAAGATCTTCGCCTCCAGCGACCTGGACGAATGGATCATCGAAAGTATCAAGAAACAAGGGGGGCGGGTTGATTCCTGGGGGGTCGGCACCAAACTGGTAACCGCTTACTCCACCCCGGCCCTGGGAGGAGTCTATAAGCTGACCGCCATCGAGGAAAACGGATGGATGCAACCCAAAATCAAACTGTCGGACAATCCGGAAAAGGTGACCAATCCGGGATTAAAAAGGGTCGTCCGGTTTTTTGACGATTCGGGTTTTATGCGCGGGGACGTGATGTTTCTGGAAGAAGAAAATTGGGATACCAAGCCGCTGCGGGTCTATCACCCGACCATCCCCCATGTCAGCAAGGTGTATCCTCCCAAATTCTCCAGACAGGAGTTATTGATCCCGATTTTTCAAGAAGGCCGTTTGGTCTATAATAAGCCGTCTCTGAAAAAAGTACAGGAAAATACCCGACAAAATCTGGAGCACCTGGGTTCAGAATTTAAACGCTTCAAAAATCCCCATATCTATCATGTCAGCCTGAGCAAGCAACTGATGAAGGCGAAACGGGATCTTCTTCGCGGGGCCTTTTAGGATTCACTTCACCGTTCGATGAGAAGGACAGGCGCAACACGTAGTTGATTTAAATTTTTTTCACTGATCTCTACGCCCAGGCCGGGGCCGTTTAAAGGCCCTGCCTCACCATAGAGTCCGAAGGAAACAGGTTGTTGGGTAATATTCTTTTTTAATAACAGGTGATCATAAGAACCATCATCATAAAGGGAATCCCGGCAAAGAAGGCTAAGTACCCTGCCGGCTGCAGAAAGAATGCCCGATTCTCCCAGGTGGCAGCCGATTTGAAAAGAAAGGTTTGTTTTTCGCAAGTAATCAATTATCTTTAATGATTTTCTGAATCCCCCCAGTTTAGATAATCGGACATTGATCATATTATAATGTCCCTCATGATTAAGCTTTTCCACCTCGCTATAAGTACAGGCCGATTCATCGGCCATTAACCGTACCCCCAAATCCCTTATGGCTTCAGCGAATCGGGCAATAGCCGGATCATCCGGAACCATAGGCTGTTCAACAACTTTCACATGGTATTTTTTCAGGAGAGGGATATGTCTTAAGGCCAGTTCATCGCCCCAGGCACAATTGACATCAATTTTTAAATCATAATCGCCATCGAATACCCGGTGGATTATTTCAAAGGCCTCTTGATTCTTTTCAAGAATCCCCCCCATTTTAAGCTTGATTTTATTAATTTCTAATTTTTTAATCCGATGGCCCATGGCCGTGAGTTTTTCTTTGGCAGCCAG
>CAZVHO010000031.1:8311-47937 GCA_964627515.1 uncultured Thermodesulfobacteriota bacterium
AAAAATTTTGACAATCTCGATATGCTTACCCTTGGACTGGGGTGAGATCAAAAGGATCATTTTTTCAATCAACCCATGGAGATCGGTCAACTCATAGTGGGATTCCCTGGTGTTGGCCAGATCGAGGAGCTCGGTAAGTAAATTATTTACCCGATTGGTCTCTTCCAGGGCAATTTTGTGGAAATCATTTCTAAACTCTTCATCGTCATACTTTTTGGGGAACATCTGAAGAAAGGTTCTTATGGCCACCAGTGGATTTTTGATCTCATGGGCCAGTCTGGCCGCCAAATTACCAAAAAAGGAGAGTTTATCCGCCCGGCTGAGCAGGTCCTGCGATTTCTTCAACTCTTCCATCTGAGCCTGGAGCCTGCTATATAATCGGGCATTTTCGATGGCAATGGCAATCTGGGGGGCAAAAACCTCCAAGGTTTCCCTGATGACGTCTGGAATGCCCTGGCCATCTACGGAATCGGTAACGATCACCCCAATAACCTTAGATCGGGTTATCAACGGGACCACATAGATCGAACTGGGCTTCCCGTGGATTAAGACAATATTTTCTCTGTTCAATAAGGAGTTTTTGACTTCAGGAACATATTCCGATTTGCCTGTATTGGTTACCCGCACCAGGATGTTACTGACCCGGGTCAGTGGAACCCTGTAATTACTGACGGCCTTCGGGATTTCTCCAGGGAAGCCCACCGCGTATAGATATTCGAGGCATCCCTCTTCCTCGTTGACCAGCATAATCAAGGCCCGATGGATCTGACAGACATTGGACAGAATATTCATGATAACCGATAGCAATTGATTGAGATCCAAAACGGACAGGATGGCCTTTCCGGTTTCCTGTATGGCGATAAGCTGCTTAATTTTATAATTAAGCTCAAGATTCAATCGATTGACCTCTTCGTATTTTTGCTCGATAACTTTCTTGTCTTCCTCCATTTCCTTGATGGTTTCCATAATGATCGATCTGGAGGAAAAAATCCTGGAAAGGACCTCGTGGAATTTATTTCTTAAGGGCCAGTTTAAATGATATTCACAATAGGGGGCCCCCTCAAAATAACAACACTTTTCCTTAAGGGAAATCGGCATACCTCCCCATATCGTTGCCATGAAAATATAAGCCCCCTGATTGTATAAACATAAATCTTTGGAAACCTCCATCTGCGGGTTCCAGTGTAATCGAACAACGGCTCTGTTTCGTTGATTTTCTACAACCTCAACCCTCTTGTTTCTGTTCCATTTATCGTTAATTCTTTGGATGTGTTTGATGGCTTTTTTATTAGACCAAAAAGCTTTTACAATGATCCGGTAGGCATACCCTAAGGAAGTTTTTTCAACGGCATATTGGGCTATTTTAAAGGCGGCCATCTCATCCTTAAGTATTATTTTGGCTCTTTTATAAATTTCCGAGGCGATACTGCAAGAGATCCAATTATTGTGATCTCGTAAAAATTCTTCGGGATTTGGAAGCGTGTCGATTTCAGGATCCAGGTGGCCCAAAAGGGCGGGATACCCTTCCGGATTAAATTCCTTAACGTAGTCAAGAACCGCTTTGACATTGATACAATTGACCTCTTTTTTCATTAGATTGGAATACTCTTTCAGGATTAGAGGAGTAAGCTGCGGCTGCTTCTTTGGCCGGACATCCCCTTTTTATATTTTTCAGTAAGATCAGGAATCAGTTCTCTGAATGTTGCAAGCGCCGGTCCCTGGACATTTAATATGTCCCTGCCCTTTTTCTGATAACACCTATCCGGGATCATTTCATCCGCTAATGCTTCACCGGGTAATCTAAAAAAAGGCATTATATTCATTATGGCCTTCTGCAGTTTGGGCGTGAAATGGGAGAGATTAAATATGGACTCGGTATATTTTAAAATGGTTTCAAAGGATAAATCCTTCGAAGATTGCCGGACTACATTTTGTCCAAAAACTCCATCATTGTCGAAAATAACGTTTGGCAAGGATAAGGCCAGATCAAAAGTTTTCGTTTTAGGATAAACATGACACTCGCCGATTTTAAAGACATATCCACCGGAGGATTGGTCTCGGGACAAGGTTCTTACAAAATCAAGACTCTCTATTAAGTCCTCTTCAGTATCCCCGGGATAGCCGGCAATCATGAAAACCAATAGAGGTATCTCATTTTCTACCGCCTTTTGAAATATGAGGCGCATATTGGCAATGTATTTCTGATAATGGGAATGATCTCTGACCTTGTTCATACGTCTCAGGGTATTATAACTTGCGGATTCAAACCCAAGGGCCAGGGCGCCGCAGACCTCTTTAAATTGAGGGATAATGGCCGGATCCAAAATATCGCAACGCGTTTCAAAATTAATCATAAGCCCTAAAGATCGAATCAATGGGAACAGGTTAAAGGATTTAAAGAGGGCATCGCCAATAAGTAAGGTATGGGCATCGCTTTGATGCGCTAAGCGAGTTAAATCTTCTCGAACAATGGTCTGGGGCACTTCCTGTCTGAGGGGTCTGATAAACTCCTCCAAACAGAAATTGCATTGAAAAGAACATCCCCGGCTGAAGGCATAAGGCAGCACATCGTAAGCTTTGGGGAATTTCAATAAATCCAAGTTAAGTAACGCCTTCTGACCAAGATTAAATCTCGGGCCGGGTTTGGTTTTATAAATCCTTCCATTTTTCTTCCAGGCCAAATTAGAAATTTCTTCCTCCCACGGATTTATTCCCTTTTCCAACAGATTGACCAAGGCCAGAGTAGGGTGCTCGCCCTCCCCCACCACAATGAGATCAATGGCCGACGTCCTGGAAAATATTTCTTCAAAATAGATCGTCGGGAAATAACCCCCTAAAAAAATAAACAGGTCCGGATCACAAGATTTAATAATTTCACTTAGATAGATAACCTCTTCGGCCTGGGCGATGGCGGTACAGGATATACCTATTCCTTTGGGTTTTAAATCGGAAATATCCTTTAAGAGGTCTCGATAAATTTTTTCCTTCCCTTCCTGGGTAAGGGGCAGCCCATAATCCGTTGGAAGAGAAATGATTTCTATATCAATAGAAGGGAGGTTGGATTTAACAAAGCTTCCGATCTCCATAATGGGTAAGGGATAAGCCGGTACATACATCCCGATATTTTTCGAAATGGGTTCAATGAATAAGATCAATGCAAAATTCCTTAAATAAGTTAATCTGAAAGAACTACTTCTTTCAGTTCTTTCCAAAGCGGTTCATTCATCGGTGGGGAGTTCCTTGTCATTTCAGCCCGGCGAATTTGAGAACGGAGTTCTGCTATTTTTTTCAGCTTCGTTATATTCAACAGAATCAATTCTTCAATACCATAATGACCATGGACATGCCTTAACCTGACAAAAAGTTCTCCGGCATATTTTTTAGCCTCCTCTGAATTCATGGTGCCATGTGACCAATCCATCATATACCCGCTCAAATGATATTTTTCCCTGTATTCGGGGCTGTATATCGGAGACAATGGAGCCAATCCAAAAGGAAATATGGACACTTCATTAAGGGCAGGACCTTGATAGGGAAATTGATTGATCAGGCTGGCTGTATCCTCTATGGTCTGAGGCGTTTCACCTGGAAAACCGATAAGAAAGCTGAGTTGAGTGGAAATGCCTTGTGCGTTTAATAACGCTATGGCTTCCAGATAATGCTCCGGCGTATCCTCTTTATTCATTTCCTTTAAAATGTTTTTATTTCCGGATTCCATGCCGATCATGGTAGCTATGCACCCGGAATTCCTAATCAATTTAACATTCTCCTTGGAGATGGAGTTGGCCCGTATAAAGGATGACCATCTTATGCCCTTGCCAACCTCAATAATCTTACGGCAATATTGTTCTACCTGTTTTCGGGTCAAAAAAAGATTATCATCGGTAAATCTAATCATTTTTGCCCTGCCCATTTTGACTAACGCTGCGATTTCCTGCCCTAAAATTTCCGGACTTTTGAGCTGAAAGATTCGATTGGGTGAAAAATTGCAATACCGGCATCTATAAGGACAACCCCGTGAGCCTCTCATGGGGAAGATGGGATAAACGTACTCTTCCGGAACTTCATCCCAGTGAACTAAATCTTCAGCGAAATCATTATGCTCAGCCTTTCTGGCAGTAAAGTGTAATTGATTGTTTTGATAGTAGGCCAGGTTCGGTATCTCTTTATAATCCCGGCAATTTTTTATTGCCCAAACGATTTGTCTCAGAGTTTCCTCGCCCTGCTCCTCTATGACAAACAAGTCAATATCCTGGTGATAAAACTCTTCCGTATTTAAAAAAAAATAATCCTGCCGACAAGAAGCGGTGTCATAATTACTGTTCCTTAACTGATATAACAAATAACTATTATATACCAGAGGGCCTCCCAGAATAATTTTAATATCCGGGGCATACCGGCGTATCAGTTGGGTAACTTTTTTGACTAATTGAATACTGGTCAAGAAGGTGGAAGAAAGGGCAATAACTTTCGGAGATTGTTTAATAAATTTAATAAATGATTCTATCTCATTATCCAAAAAATTGATTAATCCGCAATTAATGCCACGCCGAGAAAGGTAATTGTATAAATAGATTCCCGCCAAATAGGGTGTATTGTAATTGGATGCGTTATTCGGTGAGTTGACACCAAAGGTTTTTTGTAAGTTGGTGTAACTCATCACCCTCCCATCCAGGACAACTTGTTGTCCAACACCATATTGGCTTCCGCTGCTTTTGGATATTCCGGCAATAATCAATGCATCCATGACCCGGCTCCGGTTAAAAAAATAGGTTCAGGGTTCAGGGTTCAAGGTTTTTCAAGCTGAAACTTGCATCTTACAACTTGCAATTATATTCTTTAACCAATCCCTGATCCCCGACCTCTGAAGTTATTTTCGGGTTAATTATTGAGGAATTCCTTCAAGGGCCGGCCGCATCCAAGCCGGAGATTTTATATCCCCCGCAGGAAAAGCCGTTCCCCTGGCTGTCTTAATTTCGGGAACCTTCTTCCATTGGTACCATTCTTCAGGATGATGGTAAATATATTGCTCAAGGTATCTTAAAACCAACTCTCCAACAGTCCTATTGGCTGACGGTTCAAAGGCACCAAGGATTTCATCCCGTGAATGGGCGACAAATTGGTAGCCGTGGTGATCGACTCTATGCATCAGTGCAAAAACAAGGGTTGTATCGCCTCTTTTTAATAAGGTATTGATCGTTTTGTCCAAATGGATGCGCTTGCCTAAAAAAAATACTTCTTCATGTAAAGAAGGCCTCCATTCCTCTATCTCATCACACTGGGTGATTACGATCCTGTTCTTTCTCAAGTTATCTAACATCATTTTAATGATGTTCGGACAAATAGTTGGATCAATAAGATTGATTGCCAACTGGCCGGCCTGTTCAAGGGAGATATTGCGAAGATGTTCCGAAGAAAATTTGGCCAGGATGGTAACCGGAAAATTCCGGGTTGCCAAATACTTTGGAATGTATTCGATCCCTCCATAATGGCTGGTCACCATGAGTACTCCCTTTCCCCGGGCTATCCCCTGCTCTATAGCACCAATCCCTTCAGGTTGTATATGGTGATCAAAAAAATTTTTCAAACGCTCGACCGGCGTATAGACATTATAAATTTTTTCAAAATAATGCCACAATATACCTCGCAAAACTCCCTTGACAATCATTTTAATTTCATGGGGACCTTTTTGATTACCAAAAACGGTTTTGATGGCCCCTTCGATCTTCTTCTTTTCTTTTCGTTTAAAGAGAAAGTAAAACTTTCCCAGGATCATGATATAAACCAAGGCCAGTCGCCAACCCAGCTTCCGATACAAATGGATGTTAATCTTCCATTGAAGAAAGGAGCTAAGATTTAAATGCATAAAGAGCCCTCCAGATTTAAAATCTGCCTATAGGAGAGCAATAAATATACCAGGGTGTCAGGATGAAGTTAAAATAACGAATATCTTTATATTACAATTAGTTAAATGGTTCAGGGTTTTAACCCTTTCTTTTTATCTTGCACAATTTCTTGGGCATCCATGTACAATTTCTTGGGCATTTTTTTTCTTGCTTTATTACCAAAGTCCCATTAATTTTTAAAAATTAAAACGAATATTAATTAATACGAGGAAAAGGGGGGAGACCGGATGGGCAATAAGGCGGCTATTTTAGTGGTTGATGATGAATATGGAGTCCTTCAATCTTTTAAAATGGTTTTAAAAGATGAACACAAAGTCTACCTTGCAACCACTGGGACCGAAGCACTGGATCTTTTTAATAAAAATGCTGTCGACCTGATCTTATTGGATATCCTTTTACCCGACATAAATGGTTTAGACCTCTTGGAGAAATTCAAAGAATTAGACTCCAATATGGAAATTATTATGATCACGGCCGTTAAAGATATTCAAACAGCAATAAAGGCAATCAGACTGGGGGCTTATGATTATATCGTCAAACCCTTCGATGTGGATGAAGTACTAAAGATTATCAAACGGGCCATTGAAAAACACGATCTTATAAAAAAAGTAATTTATCTTAAAAATGAGTTGGGACGATATCAATTTTTTGAAAAAATGATCGGCCAGGATCCAAAAATGATCCAGGTCTTTGATACGATTTCCATGATTTCTCAAACCGATGGAACCGTACTCATTCAAGGCGAAAGCGGCACGGGAAAGGAACTGGTTGCCAGAGCCATCCATAATCGAAGTCAGCGTAAAGACCAACCCTTTGTAGTCATTAATTGTGCGGCTATACCGTCGACCCTTATGGAAAGTGAAATTTTTGGGTACCAAAAAGGGGCATTTACCGGTGCGACAACAACCGTTATGGGCAAGCTGGAAATCGCCAATAAAGGGACGGCCTTTCTGGATGACATCGATTCGCTCAATATTGCTATGCAGGGCAAACTTCTGAGAATTATTCAGGAAAAAGAATTTGAAAGATTAGGCAGCAGCAAGGTCATTAAGCTGGATGTGCGGTTTATTGCGGCTTCCAATAAGGATCTTCCCCTTTTGATCGAAAAAGAGGAATTTCGAGAAGATCTCTTTTACCGGTTAAATGTATTACCGATCGCGCTCCCTCCATTAAGAGAGAAAACAATGGATATCGTTTTACTGATCAATCATTTTTTTGAAATACATGCCAAGAAAACGGGAAAACCACCCCAAAAGATTTCTCCCGAGGCTTTAGAGGCCTTAAAAAACTATGATTGGCCGGGAAATGTCAGAGAACTTAAGAATCTGGTTGAAAGATTAACCACCATTATCAAGGATCCCGTTATTACGCTCAGAGATATTGCTATTTTAAACTATTCAAAAAAAGAGAGTCCTAAAAACCTGGGGCTGAAGGACGCCATGAATGCCTTTGAAAAAAAGTATATCCTCGAAGTACTTGAAAAAGTGAACTTTAACAGAAAAGAAGCGGCAAAAATATTAGATGTTCATCGGAACACCCTGAACAACAAATTAAACGAATTAGGGATAACGGTTTAGTGCGAAAATACGGCTCAAGGTTCAGGGTTCAGGGTTCAGGGTTCAAGGTTCGGGAAAACCCATTTTCATCCTTATGTGGTGCTGGCGTGAGGCCAGCATGAGGGTTTAATACAAAAATTCAGGCTATAGGCACGAGGCTATTGGCTATTGGAAAAGAAAAATCCGGAAAACCCATAGCCTATAGCCCAGTGCCTGCCTAATAAACCACCTCTTCCACCCTTCCCTGGTCGATGAAATTTTTATTTACCAAGAGGTAATTCTCCGGTTCAATCTCTTCAGGATTCAGGCAGGCGGCAGATAGTATTTGCCCTAAAGATAATCCGGACTTCCTGAAAAGTCGGAGTTCTTTGAAGAAAGATTCTCCGGGTTGCACCCCTTTGGAACCGCTATCGGTCCCCACCCGCAACTGCACCCCCACCGAGGCGGCAGAATAAACGGCCTTCAGGTGATCCTCAATTACCTGGTCAAGCTGCCTTTGCTCTTCTCCAGTCAGGAAAGATTTTATACTCAGAAGGGCATTTACTGTAGGGGTCCAGGAAACTCTTTTTTCGCCCATTTCATGAAGGGTCTCCCTGGAAATGAAAAAACCATGTTCAATCGATGCAGCCCCCCCGTGGATGGCCTGTCCGATGGCCGGGTCTCCATTGGCATGGCAGAATATTTTTAACCGGTATCGGCCGGCTTCCTCCTGAATGACCTTCCATTCTTCCGAAGAGAAGCCCCCGCCACTAACGGGGTTTTTCCCCAGGAAAGCGACGATGCCTGAATTGATGATCTTGATAAAATCGGCACCGGTCTCTGCCAGGTTCCGGATGGCCGCTGCTATCTCCTTTCTTCCCGAGACCCCTTTTCCTAAAAATTGCCCGTAGGTCCCTTTTTTATAAAGGGCGAAGCCGGCGGTTTGAATCTTTAAGAAAGGCTCTTTGGGCTTGCCTTTTATTTTCTTGAATTCCAAACCAAGACCAGTATGATGCCCCATATCCTGAATCGAAAGAATGCCTTTGGATAAATAGCTGGTCCGGAGTGACGGGTGGTCATTCATGCCGGCTGGACGCCCATCAACCATGAAATGGATGTGGGCGTCATGAAAGGGTGGAATTTTTGATAAATTACGGTCGACGGGTTGAATGAGGTTCATGAGAGTTTTTGCTTATGACTGGTTCACCGCCCGCCACTTCAATCTCCTGCAGCACTTTTTGGACCATGTCCGGAAGTCTATCTCGGATAACCGGAGTCAATTCGTCGGACCAGGGAGAGTAATCCTTTGGTTCAATCCCGATGACCACCGTTTCCGGGCGATTACCCACCAGTTCACAACAGACCAGCGTTTCTACAAGGTCCGTCTGATGCAATGAGTTCTTAAAAGCCAGACTTTTACGAATCTGATCCCCGGTCAGACGATAAAGGGTTCCCGGATTTTCGCCGTTTAATACCGCATCGACAACAATTAAATATTCGGAGGCGGTGATATAATCCATCAGTTTGAGCCCCAGGATACCGCCATCCATAAGGGTCACATTCAGCGGGAAGTCATATAGCTCCAGAAGCCTTTCCACTACCCGGACCCCGACGCCTTCATCCCGCAGGAGTATATTCCCGACCCCCAGGACCAGGATTTTTTTGCCTGTGCTGTTACTCATAATTGTATTTTCAGTAACATTTTAGCCCTTTGAAAAAAATCTAATTGGTCTTGAAAAACGATTCGGTAAATCCCCCCTGTCCCCCCTTTTTCTAAGGGGGGAACTTATTCCACTGGACTCCTTCCTTATGTAAAAGGGAGGTAGGGAGGGATTTTTGAAAGACCCGTAACCCGTAACGCGTAACCCGCAACGAGTTATAACACTTTGAATACATACACTTCATTGGTCTGCGGATCGATAATATGGACTCCACAGGCAATGCAGGGATCAAAGGAATGGACGGTACGCAAGACCTCCACCGGCCGTTTCGGATCCGCTACCGGGGTGCCGATCAAGGCCTCTTCCACCGGCCCTAACTGTCCGCCCCCGCAACGGGGTCCCAGGTTCCAGGTAGAGGGAACGACCAGTTGGTAGTTTTCGATTTTTCCCTTCTTCATGGTCATCCAGTGGCTCAATGCCCCTCGGGGGGCATTAACAAACCCGACCCCTCTGCCCTCTTTAGGCATTTTCCACTCTTCGTAGATCTTGCCATCGCCTTTTTTAAGGTTTTCGCTCAATTGATTGATCCAGCTTTCCATCCTGGCGGCTATGGCGGCACATTCGATACCCCGGGCAGCGGTCCTCCCGAGGGTTGAGAAAAGGGCCTCCGGTCCGACTCCGAGGTGCTTTAAGACCAGATCGACCAGTCCCTTGCATTCTTTCTGGCCTTTGGCATAGGCCATCAAGACAGCAGCCAGCGGTCCTGTTTCCATGGCTTTCCCTTGATAACGGGGGGCCTTCATCCAGGAATAGCGCTGTTTGTCCTCCAGCCTGGTGTATTTAGGTACGGTGACTCCATTCATGGGCTTCAGGGCCTTGCTGCCGGCGTACCAGCTATGGCTCACATGCTCATAGATGGCCTGGGGGTCAAACTTTTGGACATTTCCGAGTTCCCGTTTCATGATGACCCCGGGAGGAAACCAGCGGCTTTCCAGATTGGTTTCTTCTTCCGGAAATTCTCCGAAACTGAGGAAATTGGTGCAGCCGCCGATCCCGGCCCAATCCTTGTAATAGGAAGCCACGGCCAAAAGGTCCGGGATATAGACTTCATCAATAAATTGCTTGGTTTCTTTATAAAGGCCCATAAACTCGGCTATCCGTTCGGGACTCAAGGCCTCATAACAAGTCACCCCACCGACGACGGTAAACTGGGTATGGGGATTCTTGGCTCCGAAGATAGCCATGGCCCGGGCCGCCTTGACCTGGAGACGCAGGGCTTCCAGATAATGGGCCGTGGCCACGAGATTGACTTCCGGGGGCAGATAGTAAGCCGGATGACCGCCCAGGAAATAGGCGTTGGCGAAGATACCTAATTGGCCGTTGTCCACAAAGGCCTTGAGTTTGTCCTGGACGGCCTTGAGGTCGGCTGTCTGGGTCTTCCGGTTCGGAGAAATGTCATTGGCAATTTTGGCCGCCTTTGCCGGATCCGCTTTCAAGGCGCTGGTTACATCCACCCAATCCAGGGCATGGAGGTGATAAAAATGGACGATGTGATCGTGCATGAATTGACAGGCCATAACCAGATTTCTTATCAGGCGGGCATTTTCGGGAATCTTGACCCCTACGGCGTTATCCACACAACGGGTGGCCGCCAGGGCATGCACATAGGTACAGACCCCGCAGGCCCGCTGGGTGAAGTGCTGGGCATCCCGGGGGTCCCTCCCCTTCAGGATTATTTCCAGGCCCCGAAAGAGCTGAGCGCTGGACCAGGCATTGTGTACCTTACCATTTTTAACTTCCACTTCTATACGCAGGTGACCTTCTATCCGGGTAATCGGATCGAGGACGATTGATCCGCTATAATTACTTTTGGGAGTTGCTTGGGGGGTGTTGGCAGACATAATTTTCCTCCTTCTCAAGGGATAAAATTCTTAACAAGGCGCCACGAAAGGTTTTTTTTCAGCCTGCTTCATAAAATGGGCTCATCTTGTCCCAAAAATCCGGTTCGCTGCAACCGAGGCAGGGGTGTCCGGCCTGCATGGGGAAGTTGGTCTGATTGAATTTTATCTTGGGACAGTTGTTAAAGGTCTCAGGTCCTTTGCAGCCCAATTTATAAAGGCACCAGCCTTTCCTGGCTTCTTCGGATCCGAAGGAGGGGGCGAATTCTTCTTTTTCAAAATGTTTTAAGCGGGGACACTGGTCATGCACGGTCTGACCGTAAAATATAACCGGGCGATTATTGGCGTCCAGTTTAGGGACCCCTTTGGTCAGATAATGGACGACGGTCCCGACAAAATTATAAGGATTGGGGGGGCAACCAGGAACGTTGATGGCCTTTACCTTTAGATGCTTCAAGGCGGCATTAACCCCTTTGGCCCCGGTCGGATTGGGTTTGGCGGCCTGAATGCCGCCAAAGGAGGCACAGGCCCCCATGGAAATAACCGCTTTGGCCTTGGGGGCTATAGTGCTGCATATCTGCAACATGGTTTTGCCGGCTACCTTCCCATAGAGGCCGTTGTTTTTGGTAGGAATTGCCCCTTCGATAACACAGATATAACCTTCCGGGGATTTAATCGCCTGGTGAAGGGCGGCTTCAACGGCGCTTCCAGCTCCGGCCATGAGGTTTTCCTGGTAATCCAGAGAAATGGTATCCAGAATCAACTCGTCAAGATAAGGTTGCACTGTCCTGAGCAGGGCTTCCGAACAACCCGTACACTCGGCATTGCTCAGGTAGACTACAGAAGGTCTTTTTTGGGCAGTCAGGGCTTCAGCGATCTTGGGTCCATAGGAGGCATCAAGACCCATGATGACGGCAATGCTTCCACAAAACTTAAGAAATTCCCGGCGGGTAATCCCCCGGTTTTTTAGACGTTCCTCAACCCCTTCCTTGGCCAGACCGATATTCATCTTCATATCCAATCTCCTGTTTTTGGTGGGTGGGTTAAGAGAGCTTAAACCCTCAAAAAAATACAGCTCGTCCTTCCTGATGAGAAATTCTTATTTCAGATCCGCATCACATCCTCTCATCCAGTTTAATTATTTTTAATGGACCCGTAACAAGACCTTCTGTCATTCCTAATATTTTAATTTAAACACCGAATCAAAAAAAATTTAAATCGGGCGATACCCTTATTTTTAAAGGTTTCTGACAGTATTTTTTTCCTACTGTTTCCCTGTACCCCCATTATATCATTGGGATTATTGGAGTTGTTTATTCGGGTACTTCTTATAAAAATCCCGCAGGAACCTCTTGATATCTCTCCTGCCCTTTAAAGAGATCCCCAGATCTTCAACGGAGCGGATAACCTCTTGATAAGGCTTTCCTTCCAAAAAGTAGTTGGCCAGCACCAGCAGACTGACCCCTAAGGTTTCATCATCCGTATTAATGATTATCGGGCCTTGACAACAACGTTTCATAAAGCGGAAAAAGCGGGGTACCCACCCGGCTTCTATATGGCAGCTATCCTGATCACAGGCTTCCACCGGGATATGATGATAACCCATTCCAGCGCCCCGGGCCCGCCGGGCCAGTCCCTTATCCTTCAGGGCCGAGGGCATAATGTCCAGAATTTTCTGGTACCCCTGTTGAGAAAGACTGTTTAAATCTTCATTCTTGGGTCTACCGATCCAAATAGCGTCCTTGGCAACCTTGATTTGTTTAAATAGATACATGTCCAGACCTCCTGTTAAGTTCGAAAATAAAGTTTCAAGTTGCAAGATGCAAGTTTCAACCTGAACGTGAATGACGAAAATAAGATTGAGGCGACTTTCCGGATTCATTATATACCAATTCGGAATAGATTGACAATCGTTGGTTTATTCAGTAAGTTATTAGCTTGATGGCTTGATTTTAACATAAAAAAATATGGAGGAAAGATGACCCTTTTAAAACGACCTCTCTTGACTATTGGACTGTTTTTATTAGTCCTTTTCGTGATCGGGTCCAGTCTCCTGGGGTTCTACACCGAATGGCTCTGGTTTAAATCCCTGGGATTTACCTCGGTCTTCCTGGGACTCATCAATTATAAATTCCGGTTGGGAATCAGCATCGGTCTTCTTTCCGCCCTCCTTTTTTATTTAAACGGCCGTCTGGTCTTTCGACTGGCCCATACCCCCTATCCGGTTAACACGGAAACCTTTCCATTAAACCTGCCGTCCTGGCTGGAAGGGCGTCTGATCGCCTTCTTAAAGCCTGTGGCCATCCTGATCGGGATCTTCATCGGCCTGGGGGCCGGCGGACAATGGGAATCCTTCCAACTCTTTCTCAATGCCATTCCCATCGGACAATCGGACCCTGTTTTCAACCGGGACCTTTCTTTTTATTTGTTTAAACTCCCTTTTTTACAATATCTGAGCAGTTGGTTCGTGGGATTGTGGTTTTTATCCCTCCTGTCGGGACTGGCTATAATTGTATTCAGGTTCCAGTTCCAGCTCAGCCCCCGGGGAGTAACCCTGAAACCCTGGGTAAAAAAGTATCTTTTTGCCGTCTTTGGGATCCTTTTTCTATTCCTGGCCTACTATTTTTTTCTTTCCCGATTTGATCTCCTTTTTGCCGGCCGGGGGGTGGTCTTTGGTCCCGGCTATGTGGATCAAAAATATCTCATCCCGATCTTGGGTTTGATGATATTCATCTCCCTTTTGACCGGTCTGCTTTTTCTGGTTCACGCTTTCAAGCCCGGGGGGCGTTGGATTTATGGGATCCTGGTCTTATTTATAGGATCTTATTTCATCGGAATTTACCTGCTGCCCGGGTTTATCCAGCGTTTTATCGTTACGCCCAACGAAATACAAATGGAAACGCCCTATCTTTCCCGGTATATCCAGGGGACCCTCCAGGGATACGGTCTCAGCCAGGTGGAAGAACGTCCCCTGGCGGCCGAAAGCACCCTGACCCCTGCCCTGTTGAATGCCAACAGCCTGACTGTGAAGAACATACGCCTCTGGGACCACCACCCCTTGCTGGAAACCTTCAGCCAGATCCAGGAAATCAGGACCTATTATAAATTTCATTCAGTGGATAATGACCGTTATTTCCTGAACAACGAATATCGACAGGTCCTCCTTTCCCCCCGGGAACTTTCCTATGTAGATCTGCCCAGCAAAGGTTGGATTAATGAACATCTGATTTATACCCATGGCTATGGCCTGACCCTCGGGGTGGTCAATCAGGTAACCCCCGAGGGGTTGCCGGCCCTGCTCATCCAGGATATCCCCCCGGTTTCCAAGACCAACCTCAAGGTAACCCAGTCGGAGATCTATTTCGGAGAAATTGAAAACGATTATATCGTTGTCAATACCCGTCAAAAAGAATTTAATTACCCCTCCGGGGAACAAAATGTCTTTGCCAGTTATCAGGGGAAAGGCGGGATCCCCATCGGAGGGGCCATTAAGAAGGCCCTGTGGTCTATCCGTTTCGGGGCTATGAAAATCCTGCTTTCTTCGGATATCACTCCTCAAAGCCGCATCCTCTTTGATCGGTCGATTCGAACCCGGGTTCAAAAACTGGCCCCATTTCTCATGGTCGACCGGGATCCCTATATGGTGATTTCAGGCGGCCGGCTTTATTGGATCCTGGATGCCTATACCCAGTCCTCTTATTTTCCTTATTCACGCCCTATAAAAAAACTGGGGAATTATATCCGCAATTCCGTAGTGGCTGTAGTGGATGCCTATGAAGGCTCAGTCCAATTGTATATCAAGGATGCAAAAGACCCCCTGGCCCAGGCTTACGGTCGCATTTTTCCGAATCTCCTTAAACCGCTGACCGCCATGGATCCGGATCTGAAAACCCATTTGCGTTATCCCCATTATCTTTTTAATATCCAGGCTTCCATTTACGCTACCTATCACATGATGAATCCCCAGACCTTTTATAATCGGGAAGATCTCTGGGAAATCCCCGGAAATCTGCAATCGGCCAAGAAGGATATGGAACCTTACTATACAATCATGCGCCTTCCCGGAGAAAAAAAAGAGGAATTCATTCTGATGATACCTTTTACGCCCCAGAAAAAAGACAACCTGGCGGCCTGGATGGCGGTCAAATGTGATTTCCCGGATTACGGCAAATTTGTTGTCTATCGTTTTCCCAAACAGCGGCTGGTTTATGGACCCAAACAGATCGAATCCCGCATCAATCAGGATCCGGAAATTTCCCGGCAGCTCTCTTTGTGGGATCAACGGGGTTCCAAGGTGACTTTGGGGACCCTTCTGGTCATCCCCATCGAGGGCTCCCTGATTTACGTCCAACCCTTATATATCAAGGCCGAGAGCGGACAGATCCCGGAACTTAAACGGGTCATCGTAGCCTATGAAAACCAGATCGCCATGGAGGAAACCCTGGAAAAATCCCTGAACCGGATTTTTGGACAGGAGATAAAAAAGACCCGGGATGAAATATCCGACCAGCCGGTTCCAGCACCGGCCGGAAAAGCCCAACCCACCCAATCATTGGGTGAGGTGGCCTGGCAGAACTATCAAAAGGCCCGAAATGCCTTAAAGCAGGAAAACTGGGCGGCTTACGGCCAGGCCTTAAAAGACTTGGAGCAGATCTTGAAGCAAATTAAAGAAGGCAAGAAATGAGGAACGCTACACTTTTGGAATTTGCATTTTGGACGCAGATGAACTCGGATCGGCAGATTTTCGCCGATCGTGCAGATTGCCAGGATTTTTAAATTTAAGAACCTGAGGAGACCCTATGATTATCGGCGTTCCCATGGAAATCAAGAATCACGAGTATCGGGTCGGATTGGTCCCGGCCGGGGTCCGGGCCATGGTCCGATTTGGACATACGATTTATATCCAATCCGGGGCCGGGGTAGGAAGCGGGATTTCGGATGATGAATTCATTCAAGCCGGGGCGCGGATACTCCCTTCAGCGGTCGAAATCTATCAACAGTCAGAGATGATCATTAAGGTCAAGGAACCCTTGGCCGCTGAATTCCCTCTGCTCCGGGAAGGTCAGATCCTTTTTGCCTACCTGCACCTGGCCCCGGCCCCGGAACTGACCCAGGCCCTTTTGGACAGAAAAATCATTGGGGTGGCTTATGAAACCATTCAACTGCCGGACGGCTCCCTGCCCCTGCTCACCCCCATGAGTGTGGTGGCCGGCCGCATGGCCGTTCAAGTAGGCGCCCACTATCTGGAAAAGGAATTCGGGGGCCGGGGGGTTCTCTTGGGCGGGGTCCCGGGAGTAGCCAGGGGAAAGGTAACCATCCTGGGGGCCGGCACGGTGGGAGCCAATGCAGCCAAGATCGCTATCGGCCTGGGGGCCTATGTGACCATTTTGGACAACAACCCTCAACGACTCACTTATCTGGATGATATTTTCGGAACCCGTATCAATACACTCATGTCCAATTACTACAACATAACCGAATCGGTCAGAGATGCCCATTTATTAATTGGAGCGGTATTGATTCCTGGCGCCAAAACACCCAAGTTGGTATCCCGGCAAATGATCGGTACTATGAAAAAAGGCACCGTGGTGGTCGATGTCTCGGTCGACCAGGGAGGCTGTTGCGAAACAACATGTCCCACAACCCACGAAAACCCCATTTATTTAGTGGATGGGGTGATCCACTATGGCGTGACCAATATGCCGGCCGCCGTAGCCCGGACCTCCACCTTTGCCCTGACCAATGTCACCTTGCCCTATGCCTTGGAATTGGCCAATAAAGGTTTCCCCAAAGCAACAAATGAAAATACGGCCTTAGCTAAAGGGGTGAACGTTTGCCTGGGGCAGGTTATCTGTGAAAATGTGGCTAAGGATCTTGGGTTGCCGCTGTCTTCCCTGAACGTATAGGAAGGAATTTGCATTTTGGACGCCGATCGACTCGGATCGGCAGATTTTCGCCGATCGTGCAGACTGCCAAGATTTAATTTGAAAAAAAGTTTCAAGATGCAAGTTGCAGAGTGCGGGTTTTCGCTTTGAGCTTTCAGCTTATTTCTATAACCTGCGGGTATCGGCGAAAATCAGCGTCCTAATTCTTCACTTCATCCCGTTCTTCTTCCCCCGGCCTTTTTGACTGCTCAACGATTGAAGAGGCCGGGGCTTGATCCCCCTTTCCTTCCTTTGAATCCGCTCCGGCCGCCCCTTCTTCCGGAGCCATGACCTCTTCGAAGGCCGGAATAACGATTCCCCGCCTGACCATAATGTTGTATATGATTTCAGCCCGCTTGGCCACATACCGTGAATTTCCGACCGGATTCAATTTCCTCGGATTAGGCAGGACCACGGCCAGACGGGCCGCTTCTTCCGGCCCGAGGGCCTGGGCTGATTTTCCGTAATAATGGCGGGAAGCGGCCTCGATGCCGAATATCCCCTCCCCCCATTCCACGACATTTAAATATAATTCGATGATCCTTTTTTTGGATAGATTTCTTTCGATCCGCCAGGTCAAGATAGCCTCTTTACCTTTTCGCAAGGGGTTCTTGGAAGGGGTCAGATATAGATTCTTGGCCAATTGCTGGCTGATGGTACTTCCGCCGGCCTTGAATTTGCCAGCCTTCAGGTCTTTTTCCATAGCCTTTTGGATGGCCTCAAAATCAAACCCTTCGTGTTTCCAGAACTTGTCATCTTCAGCGATGATTGCCGCCTTGATCAGGTAGGGTGATATTCGGGACAAAGGGATCCATTGCTGCTTCAGGCGAATCTTTTTCCCTTTGGCTTGCCATTCTCTTTCCCGGAACTGCATAAAAGAGGTCTTCTTGGGATTTTCCTTTTTAAGCTTGGAAACAGGAGGATAGATCAAGGGAAAACAGATAACCAGAATAACGGCCAAAAAAAAGACGATAACTAATTTTTTAAACACGGCTTGCACTTTCCTGCTCTATATTGACTACCAAGAATATTGACGGTTCTTAAAAAATCCCCCATGAAGTCATTGAAAATTAATCGAAGCAATCCTTACCCGGCAATCCACTGCATCAATAGCGATCCCTTTTCCTTTTTTTATCATTAAGGAAGCTTCAAAGCAACCAAACAAGAGAATTCAGAGCCGAAGGCTTCAAAAAATCCCCATCGATTGTTAAAAAATTAAAGTTTTCCGTAACCCGATCCGAAAAGATACCTAAAGGCAAAAATCAGGTCGGAAGGGAGGGGAAGAAGGAGTAGAGACCGAAAACAGCCATTCAGCAACCGGCCGGTTTAACCGGCAACAAACCGGCAAGAATTGCCGGAAAAAAAACTTAGAAAAAGGAGAAATACCATGGCAACTGTATCTTTAACAAGCGGCATGAGGCAAAACTTATTAGCCCTACAACAAACTTCCGTTTTGCAAGAAACGACCCAAAATCGGCTGGCCACAGGAAAGAAAGTCAATTCGGCCCTTGATAATCCGACCAACTATTTTACCGCCCTGGCCCATACCAACAGGGCCAATGACCTGCTCGCCTTTAAGGATGGAATTTCCGAGGCGATTCAGACCATTAAATCGGCTGACACCGCTATCAGTTCCATCACCAAACTGCTTCAATCGGCCAAGGCTGTTGCCGAGGACGCCAAAGGTTCTCTGACTTCCGGTACCGGTTCTTCGAGCCAGGTTTTGACCATCAATACAGTCACCGGAATTTCCGCCGGTACGACCATCAATATTGGTGGAACCACCTTTACGGCAGTGGCCTCAGGTGCTACTGCGGCTACCAATTTTAATATTGGCACCACAACGGATTCTATGGCAGTAGGTCTGGCCAGCGCCATTAATCAGGCCACTGAGACCCGGGCCATGTCGGCCACCGTAAGCGGCAGCAAGATTACTGTCACCGCTGCGGCCAATACCATGATTGCGGCCGACATTGAATATACCGCCGCCTTAAGTCAGGCATATGGAGAATCGGCTGTGGAAGCCTCTTCGGATCTGTCTTCTAAGGTAACTCAGTACAGCACCTTAATGAGCCAGCTTGATGATTTGAAGTCGGATGCTTTTTACAAAGGCAAGAATCTTCTGGGAGGCGCTTCCGGCGGAACCTACGATATGACTGTCCGTTTCGGCAATAGCCACACCTTGACGGTTTCATCCTTCGACGGCAGCCGGAGTGGTTTGGCCCTTGATGCATCCTTGACGACGACCAGCGAATCAACGCTTCAAACCTCTATTGATAAAATTGATACCGCTATATCTAGTTTAAGGACCAATGCTTCAAACCTTGCGACAAACCTCGCTACCGTAAATACCCGGGATGAGTGGATTTCCAACATTGCTCAAACCCTTCAAACCGGTGCCGACAAACTGACCTTGGCTGACGCCAACGAAGAAGGCGCCAGTATGCTGATGCTCCAGACCAGACAATCCCTCAGTACGTCTGCCTTGAGTATGTCGGCCCAGGCCGCCCAGTCGGTATTGAGATTGTTTCAGTAGGTAGTATTAGGGCAGAAAGGAGGAGGGCTTGGCCCTCCTCCACCTGCCTTTTAGGCAGGAGGTAAGAATATGGCTATAGAAAAAATAGGCAGTATAAACCCGAACCCGATCTCTAATATAAATACGAAGGTTGTTCCCAAAACTCTGGTTGTTCCCAAAACTCCGCCTCCTGTGCCCGAAAAACAGAAAATTCAGCCTTCCGGGAAAACGGAAGAAGAGGCAGTGCCAAAGGATTTAACCAGATTCAAAGATCCTCCCTTTTTTCCTATTGGAGATACGTGGAGTATATTCGATACATAGGAAGGGCACACTTGGCACTGAAAATAATTTTAAAACCCCAGGAACGTCTCATTTTGGATGGTGCCGTCATCACCAACGGCAGCACCAAGTGCGAATTGATTATTGAAAACAACGTCCCTCTTTTGCGCGAAAAAGACATCCTCCGTGAAAAAGAGGCCGTAACCCCTTGCAAACGGATTTACTTTATGATCCAGCTCATGTACGTGGACAAAAAAGATCTGCCCGTGAAACATGAAACCTACTGGGCCTTGATCAAGGATGTCATTGAAGCAGCGCCAAGCACGTCGGAGTTGCTCGGCCAGATAAGCCAGCACATTTTGAATGGTGCCTACTACCAAGCGCTTAAATTAGCCAAAAGATTAATCCGCTATGAAGAGGAGGTCACAAAACATGCCAGCATTAGGGCTTAAAGCCTATCAGGAAGCGCTGAAAACAACTACATCTGGCCGCAATTTGGAGGCAGCAGTCCTTACCAAAGCCGCCCGTCTCTTAATACTGTGTCAGGAACAATGGAACGAAGAAGGTCATTTCCGGAGGCGGGATGAAGCGTTGACCTTCAACCAGAAAGTCTGGACTATATTTCAGGATGAGCTGGCCCAAGAAGACCATCCCATGCCCCTCGAATTAAGGGCAAATATATTAAAGCTCAGTCTGATGGTAGACAAGCGGATTATCGAAGTGATGGCCAACGATTCTTCTCCTGACAGGCTTGATCTCATCATCAATATCAATAATAATATCGCCGCCGGACTTCGGGGCTCAGGGGCGTTATCTCCGGTGCGAAAGTGAGCCAAAGTCATCGGCTGGAAAGTATTCCAGCACTAACGGATTTCCTTTTTCTTGAAAAAGGAAAAGCCATTTTGTAAAATCCATCCCTTGCACGGAGGATAGGCTAGGCAGGAGAGCACCCTGAAGCCGTCCGGCACTCTTCAAGAAGTGCAAGGGTCTTTTGCTTTTCAGCATCCCACGCCAACATACTTTCCAGTAAATTCATCGCTAATTCGGTTCTGCCGGCCAAGAGCAATTTTTTAGATAATGATTCCATGGCCGGGTCATAATTGTATCCTTTTCTTTTCATTTTTTTCATTAAAGTCACTCCTTCTTCTTTCTTTCCGGTGATGCAATAAGAGGCAGCTAAGGCAACTTGTGCCGGAGGGTAATTCTTTACCCTCTCCAGCAATCCTTCTAATTTTTTTTCAGCTTCGATTGGATCGCCGGCACACAGGGAGACCGTGGCATAAGTGAGGATGGTTTCTTTGGCCTGAGAATCGATTTCCAAGGCCTTTTCGGCCACTTCAAGCGCCCTGGCAAATTCTCCCATTTCGAAATAGATGCTGGCCATATTGAAATGAGCCAGCGCATTGTCAGGGATGGCTCGGGCATAGGCCTGCCAGTGCGTTATGGCTTCTTCGTGTTTACCCAATTCCTCGGCCTGTATGGCCATCTCGCGGTGTGCGATAGGGATATCTCCCATGAGTTCTAATTTTCGTTTCCCTAAAAGATAGTAAATGTCCCCCTTTTTTTCATTGGTCTTGGTGGGAAGTTTACCATAATGATGAATGGGAATAGTACAGGGCTTTATATCTATTCCGGCCTGTTTAATGGATATCTCCAGAATCTCATGAACGGGATTGCAGAATCGGATCCGAGAGTTATTCTTAAAGAGTCTGACTTTATTACTGGGGAACCATCCGGACCCCGATTCTTCCTCCCGGTATTCCCCGATATTGGCCGTCCAGCCGTCGATTGCCGGCTCCATGATGTAGTTCCGGGTAATCAGGTCATAGGCGATGGGTTTGGAGTGTTTTTGCCGTATAAGCTGTTTAAATTTTTCGTAATCTAAGGGTGATAACACCTCATCGGCGTCATGAACCAGAATCCAGTCCCCTTTCGCTTTTTCGAGAGAAATATTTCTGGCCTCGGAAAAATCATTGGTCCAGGGAAAATCAAAGACTTGGGCTCCGAAAGCCGTAGCAATTTCCTTGGTTTGATCTGTTGATCCCGTGTCAACTACAATGATCTCATCGGCGACCGGTTTGAGGCTGGCCAGACAACGAGCCATATAGGTCGCTTCGTTTTTAACGATCATGCAGATCGATAAAGTGCCGGTTCCTTTCTTGTTTTGATCGATAGTAAGGGGACCGATTTTTTCTCTCACGGTGTTGGCTGCCGAGAGGATATCCTCGTTTATGCCAAAGGCTAACAGGGCCTTTTCTATTTCTTTCATAGCCTCAGAATTTTTTTGTTGCTGCAACAGGATATCGATGAGAAGAAAAGAAAGAATCTTATTTTTCGGAAAAAGGCCCAAAGCTTCTCGGGCACCTGTTTCAGCTCTTGAAAATTGGTTTAAGGAAGTGACTGCCGATTGGTAGGTAGCGGAGAAATCGCCGGTTTTAGGAGAAAGAATAAAACCTTTTTCAATAAAATCCAACCCTTCTTCTTTTTCATTATTGTGCCATTTCATGACGCCTAAGTTCACATAGGGGTCGGGGACACAGGGATTTAATTCAATAGCCTGATAAAACAGTTTCTCGGCCCCTATTCGGTCTTCCCGTTTAAGGGCTATTAATCCTTTGAGATTAAGAACCTCACTCGAATTCCCGGAAAGGGAAATAGCCCGATTCCCAAAAACCTCGGCTTCCTCAAGATGCCCTAAATAAAAATTGCAGTACCCGAGAATCTCCAGCGTCCGGGCTTTGTTCTTTCCAGCCTCGGACATGGCCAGGAGGGTTTCTATAACCTCCTGAAATGATTTTTCCTGAAATAAGATTTCCGCCAGGCAATAATAGAGTTCCTCTTCTTCCGGGGTGTACTTTATCCCTTCTATAATGGCTTGGACCGATTTATCAACGAGTCCCTTGCTGTAATCATCGCGGGCATTTTTTATGGCTACAAAAGGAGATATCTTTTCCCCTGTTTCACTCTGGGGATCAAAAATGTCCCATTGATCATGAAAAACCTTATCCGAACCCACCCTTCTTTGATCATCCTGATTTATGTACATACAAGTATCGCCAGCCATAATCGTTTGATAACCGATTACGAGTGCCCTTAGACGATAATCGTTGAGTACGAAAAAGGAAGGTTGGATTTTTTGATTGAAAGGACCAACGGCCTCGACAACCTCTCTTTTAATCAGTACGCATAAATGGTCTATTTCAAAAGTAATGGCGAAACGATGGCGGTTTCGCCTGCTGAAAGTGGAGGCATAATCAGAATAGTCTTTGAAAGACAGGTGTTGAACCCCGGGAATTTGTTGGGAACCGATGGCCTGATTCAACAAGGGAACGGTTATCCCGTACTTTGGATTTCGGTTCAAAGATTCAACCATTCTCCCGAAAGCGCCTTCAAGCACAATGCTGTTTGGATCTAAAATCAGAACGTATTGTCCCGTTATTTTTTCCAATGCTTTATTTAACCGCTCGGCATAGTTGGAATTTTTGGGAACTCCGATCCTCTTTAAGGGAGTATTTTTATTAACACAATGATTGAGCCAGGCCGGTTTTGATAAGACTCCAAGCTCCGCCAGGATGATCTCATGGGGTTCTGTGATCTGAGTTTCGATTGACTCAAGACAACGTCGCAACTTACCATTGAAACTGTTGATCGGTAGGATAATGGAAGTCAGCCCGGAGGCAATTAAGGTGGTTTCAATAACGGGAGTACTATCCTTACCGGGAGACCCTGTTTGGTTTTGATGAATCAGTTCATTGATTTTTTGCTTGTCGGGCAGCGGCACAAAATGTTTATTTCTATCAAATGATTGAGAGATTATAGGAGTGCTGTCGTATGGTTGGCCATATTCGATTTTGGGATTAATCCCCCATTTCTCCTTATAGATCGTCCAGGCTTTTTGGAGCCGATCATTATAGACTACATTGCCCCGCCCCTGCGGTCCTCCGGTATGATGGATGAATATTTCATGAGCAATTGTGGGATTGAGTCCGGCAAGGAAGGCTCGTAGTGCGTAGTCGTCATCTTCAAAACCGAATAGACCGAAACGATGATCAAATGTGCCGATTTTTTCAACGACCGACCGGGTGATAAAAAGACAGAAACTGACTAAACGGGGCACCAGGGTAAATTTCCCGCGATGGGCCTGATAATGCTCCCGGGCTATCCTATCAAGTTCTTCAACTGTCCCATAGGAACCATTTTCCACAACTTGCAGTCCGGAAGCATAATTGGAGACCGGCCCGATCATTCCTATTTCAGGGTGCTCCTCAACAATGGAAATGAATTTTGAGAGCCAGTCTTGCGGGACCAGTGTGTCATCGTCCATAAAGGCTATATAGTTCCCCTTGGCTACAGCCATGGCCTGAGCCCGGGACACGGCAGGACCAACATTTTCAGGGTTTTCGATCAACACGATATCCTTGACCGTTCGGAGGTACTCAACGGATCCATCCTGCTTGGCATTATCGACGACGATAATCTCGTAGGTTTGGGTGGTGTTTCTCCTGATCGATTCAAGACAGGCCTTTATATGATCCAGACCATTGTAGCTCAAAATGATGATTGAAACAAGGGAAGCAACGCCGGATTGGTGGATTGTTTGGCCCGATGGTTCAGTAAATTGGAATTCCACCTCCTGGTGACAGGAGTTGGGAATAAATCCTGAAAATTTTTCAAGATCGATTCTATACCCTTTTTCAAACAAGTCGGCCAGGGCATCCGGGCTATACTGATTATTATGACCCGCCTTGTTGTTCCAGAGATTTTGCACCATATTTGCGGGATTGCAGAAGGTGGCACTGGTCTCGAAACAAAGGAGTTCATTTTCGGCATTTTTAAAAAACGATTTGCCGGCGTCAAGGAGGGCTTCGAGGGTGTTTGGATTTTTAAAATCACCTTCCCTTAAAATAGGCATGATGTCCCCGATGGAATAGAGGGAACTGGAGACCTCCAGCGGGTAACCGAAGTCCAACTCTTCTTTCGTCCAGTTATACTTCAATACCCCTTTACCGACAGCATTAAAATCAGGCAATTTCTGATTCTTATTCTGCATATAACAAAAGGTCGTATTTTTTCCAAGACGTAAGGAAAAACCGATGGCCTGCGGATATTTCTCCAGACAGGCTACCAGGTCCGTTAGACGAAAGTCCCTTACAAATAAATTGTCGTCCACCAGAAACAACACATAGTGATATGGATAGAGGGCATTCAGAAAATCGGTCTTAAAGTCTCGCTCCGGAATAAATTCCATGGCCGGATAAGTCAGTTTCAATTTTTCATATTGTTGATGATTTCGTTCGTTCGAAGTTTTATAAATCACTTTTACCTTTAAGTCTTGTAGATCACCACAATGCTGAATAAGGGAACGCAATGAAGCATCTAATTGCATGGCCCGGTCTTTACTGAACACAACAACCGTCTTTGTCTCAGTATGGGCCGGTGATGATATTTCAGCTTCTTTAACATGCGTCTGCCGAACTTCGGCTGCGTAAGGACTTACAGAGGAAGCAACCGCCAGATAATTAGCATAACGATAGTTTTCAAGGGCATCCCGCCAAATGGGAATATATAGTAACCCGTCGGGGATGATACGATAAATAGTATAACCATAATGCCGTAAAAGATCATAAATCTGCCTCAAAGTTATATGGGCATCAAGGTAGGTTCCGCCGTATTCAAATTGCAGCACCCGAATATGTTTTAATTCCAGAAGATTGGCGGCTCCACGCAGGACATCCAATTCCGCCCCTTCCGTATCAATTTTTAAGAAATCGATTTTTTGAATATCGTGTTCAAAGCAAAAGGTATCGAGGCATCTGCTCTTTACCTTAATCGGTTTAACAGAGGCATTCATTTTTTTCTCAATCTCAAGGCGTCGGTAAAGGGAGCTTAATTCTCCGGCTTCAAGACTATCGTCCCAATGGTAAAAAGTCTTATCTTGATCATCGCCCGACACGGCCAGATTATGGAGCCTCACATTAGGAGCGGTCAGATTTTCCTGAAGAACAACAAACGTTTCGGGAACAGGTTCGAAGGCAATTATTCTGGCCCTGGGGTTCAATCCCAGGGCCAGCTTACTCCAATGACCTTTATTGGCTCCTACATCAAAAATGATTCCATCCTGTTTTACGATTTCTTTTAGAACGTTTAATTCTCCATTTCGAGAAAATTCAATATCGTCGTATCCGAGTTGGTCGAACTGGGGAGAATCCGCATGAACCGTTAGTCCGCTTAAATCGACCTGGGAAAATGGTGGAAATTCAGAATCCTTGCGGTTTTTTTGGAGTTCATCCCGGATCATCCGACACCACACGTTATGCATGGACCGTTCACCGGGGACATCGGCCACCATTGAATCCAAAAGTATCTCATCAGCGCATTTCAACAGATCATTTTGAGAAATATGGCCCTTTTTTAAAGCGATAGCATGGACATTTGAAAGCCAAGGGTCTCCTTTCCATTGCACATTCTGACATTGGACAGTAAATCCGAGTTTTGAAAGAATGTGTTCAAACTTTTCTTTGTACCAACCATCCAAATGATACGCCCAGGAAGCCTCATGGGAACCAAAGGCATGTCGCAATACCGCTTGTTTGGTCCTATAAGACATTTCAGAAAGGAGTGTGCGAGCCGATCCGATGATGTCCGGTGTTTCTATATGAAGTTTACCCTTGACTTTCAACCAGGAGTGCCACCGTATCAAAAGGGCCAGGGCCTTAGACCGTCCAAAATGTTCAAAAACATGATGGAGACGTATTTCATCAACTGTTTGGTCGGGGAAATCCAGTTCCAGGATATCAGCAAATAAATCGGCCGCCACGCGGGTCTGTACGGAATGGCCCTCAGGGGGATGATCGATATTAATATATCCGTCGAAATGGTTTTCTCCGCAACCCAAATGAAGCCGCAAGGGTTGGCCGTCTTTCCAGAGTCCGGCGGCACGCAATTTTGATATCATATTATCACCTGATTTCAATGAAAATTATTGGAACTGTAAATCCCTGGATAAACTCTGAGCTTCTTGAAATTCCGGTTTCTCTTGGAGTAACACTTGAAGCTCTTTTTCAGCTAATTGGGTTTTTTTTGAATGAAAAGCCGATTGGGCAAGATACCAATGTATTCTCCAATGGTTAAACCCATTTGTAATAAGGGCTTCCAGTAATTCACAAGCATTTTCAAGATCATTGTGCTCGATTAGGCTCAGGGCTTTCCAAAGTTTATAATGCTCTCCCAATCCAGCGCAATCAGGAGAGGTCGTTAGAGAAAACAAATTATTAATCATCAAAAGTTCCTCTCCTTTTGCTTTACCGATAGTTTGTTCAGCTTTTAAAATATGTTCATTTTCTCCCTCGGTTTCATCATATAATCGACTCAGGGTACATGAAAGGATAAAGGGAGACGAAGTTAAGGCATATTCGACCGGAAAGATTAATAAAATGTCACCGAGCACCATAATATTATAGGCATGGTTGATATCTTGAATGGCTTGTAATAATTGAGGAATCGCCGGATAACCGTTCAGACTGTCATTTTCTGGAACTCTGGTCCACGAATTAGGAAACATTCTTAGATCATCTATGAGGATTATGGCATCAGTAATACCGGCTGTTTTGATGGCTTTTAGTTCTTCCAAAATAGGTGAATTCTTTTCAGCTTTTGCGGTAAGACCTTCACTGTAATGCCCATCCAACCAAAAGATAATTTTCCCTTTGACCTTTTTTAGGAGATCCGGCAGGAGTTCTCCCGAGTCCCCCTGATAGGCCTGAATATTTTTTCTGTCAAGGAACCGGAGTTGAGCTTGCCTAAACAGATCCTCACTCAGTTCGATCGTATATACGGATTTGAATACCTTTGAGGCTTCAAGGGTCGTCCCACCCAGAAAAGTGCCTGTTTCGACAAAAGCATCAACCTCAAAAATCTCCGACAATTCATTTAAAAAAATTGGGGACAAAGAAAAATTCGGAGATTTAATCCCATTTAATAAAAGTTTCTGACACCGTGTGGGAAGATTATGCTTTCGGAGAATGACCTTTAATCGATCATCCTTTGGCGACTGTTCTAATAAGGTGTGAGAGAATTGAAGAACATAATCTTTATAACCGAGGTTGCTAAGGAGATCGATAAGGTTCTCAATAGCCGAATAATTATTCTTATCAGCATCAATGGCTTGATGAAGATACTGCACCGCCTGTTTATACTCTTTTTTTAGGATACATAATGCGGCTAAATCATTCAGGGCCAGGGAATGACTCGAATTGAGCATTTGTACTCTCATCAATTGTTCAAAAGACTCTTCATAACGTCCCATTTCAATGAGAATTTGGGCAAACTCATATACAAGGTCGCCATTAAATATCCCTTCGGATAATTCCGCCTCAAAGGCGGTCGCGGCTTTTGGGAGTTTTCCGTCATTTTTTAACTGCCTAACCTGCTCTAATCGTTCTCGTGCTTCTGGAGAAATTTCAGGTTCATTTTTTATGTAATCAATCAGTGGTGAACGAGCTGTTGCCAGATATTGGTAGGTCCAAACCGAAGCGGCCGGTGCAGTCATCTGAAGATGATTTAAATGGAATGGCGCTAGCCCTGGTATCCATTCCTCCATGTCGTTAAAGAAAGCACACAATTGATTCCCGGTAACACCAGCAAGAAGTTCCACAAGTTTGTCATAACTTCCATACATCGAAAAAGGGCGCAGTCCTCCCCGAAAAACCCATCGGTCGATATTTTCGATATAGCCTTGATACATTCGATCATCAATCGATTGTAAAAAGTTATCCAATTCACGATAATTCTTGAATTTTCTAAAATCGATAAAACACTCTTCTGGAATATACTTGTTAATATCCGGTGTCCCCAAATAAATCGGGATCGTACGCGATTCAAGGCAGTCCAAAATTTTATCAACATACCCGATTGAGTATTCGGGATGGATGACGTTTTCGAAACAGAGGCCGTATTTATAATTGGCCAGGGTAGGAAACCGTTCCTCGGCTGGCAAAACTCCTTTGTAATTCGGAAGAGAAAAAGGGGGATTACCGAAGACGTCAAAAGGGATATGGGAGTAAAGATGAAACCAAAGTGCCGCCTCTATCCGTTTAGAGTATCCTTCCCCCGGCACCCGGGATATCTTATTCCCATTAATCATGCAAATCGCATTCTTCCTATTTTCTAAAGGATATTTCTTTTCGCGCTCCTCAATATTTTCTGTTATCGGAGTGTTTATAGTAAATCCCACCCTGGGAAGAAGGACTTTTTTGAATTTTTCAGGATTCATATCGATCACTTTATCATAAAGTGTAAAAATATAATCAAAATGATCCCAAATCTTTTCATCATATTGTCCCGGCAAAACAACTACTGGTTCGCACAAGAACAATATATTTAATCCCGGTTGTTTGCCCCGAAAGCTGTTAGCATTAAAATAAAAATATAAATCGGCCCCACTGACTGGCAACCCGGTAACGAGAACGGTAACAAGACCTCTCTGAACAGCATGAACTTCATGTGGCTGTAAATGTTCATAGACGACATTTATCAATAACTCCTGAGACATAACTATTTCCTCACCAACAATTTTTTCGCTAATTCATAGCGCTCGGGTGTACCGATGTCGAGTACTTTTTCGGCAGATAAAAATCCATAAAATTTTTTTCCGACAAATTCCGGAAACAAATCGTGCTCCAACGAATACTGTTTGTAGGGAGGAATCATGGCCAGTACTTTTTTATCAAAAAGATAGACGCCAGCGTTGATTAAATCTTGGGTATGGTTCATTTTCTCTTGAAAGCCGACTATTCTCCCCTTTTTATCCATCCAGAGAGATCCGAAATCAATCGAGTCCTTAGTTTCCGAAACCACCAAACTTATCTGTGCATTTTTAGCTCGATGATGGGTAATAAAGCCGTCCAAATCAACCGGGCAAAATGAATCTCCATTCAAGACCAAGACAGGATTCGATCTGATAAGAGACTCCGCATTTTTCAGCGCTCCGCCAGTCCCAAGAGGAATTTTTTCCTTTGAAAATGAGAAGGTTAGTGGTCCGGTGGTCTGGGCATAGTAGTGTTCGATACAATTTGCCATATATCCGGTGCAGAGAATATATCGGGTAATTCCGAAAGCAGCGGTGTGATCGATGAGTATATCGAGAAACGGACGGCCTTGAATTTCAGCCATTGGTTTAGGGCGGTCATGGACGACCTTCTTTAACCGGCTTCCCAACCCTCCGCAAAGTATGACAGCGTCGATTTCCTTCATATCAATTAATAAAAATCCTGGGTTGAATACATAACCACCTGCGTTCCCAAAGCATCAAAGCCAAAGGGTACGTATAATATGTCTTTAAGTTTTTCTTTTAAGAGGGGCTGATGGTCCGGTTTAACGAAAAACAGGATAAAGCCGCCGCCTCCGGCGCCGAGCAGTTTTCCGCCTATAGCCCCGGACTTCAAAGCGGTCTCATAAATAGCATCAATCCGGCCGCTGGTAATCCGGTCGGTAAGACTTCTTTTGATCCTCCAACTTTCGTTCAGGAGTTTGCCAAAATCGTCTAAGTCTTTCGATCCATTATTTAAGATGCTGATGGCCTCATCCACCATCACCTGCATAGTACGTAACTCAATTTTCTTGGAGTTGGTGTTCTTGATTTGTTCTCCAGCGATTTCGGAAGCGTTCCGGGAAACGCCGGTAAAAAAAAGCATAAGGTGACTTTGGAGATAATCGACTTTTTCACGGCTTAGCGGCAGGGGTGTAACATAAAAATCCCGCTCGCCCCCGAACTCAATTTTATTTAACCCCCCGAAGGCGGCGGCGACCTGGTCCTGGGCGCCGACGTTTTCCGCGAGCACCTGCTGCTCAATGTAAAGCGCCTCGCGCGCCAATGTCCGTTTGGTCACCATCTTACCGGACAAGGAATACAAGGCATTTAAAAAACCAACCGTGAAGGAGGAACTGGATCCCATTCCGGATTGGGCCGGGATATCTCCCGTGTAGGTCATCTCGACCCCTTTGGGTATATTTAAATAGGTGAGACAGGCGCGGACGGAAGGGTGTTTGATATCCTCTATGGAGGTCGTTTCTTCCCGAATGATATAGCGCATCAAGTACTTATAAGTGAAAAAGGGCGGAAGAAACCGACAGTTTATATAGCAGTATTTATTGATGGTCGTGCTGAGTACGGCGCCACCGTGTTCCCGGTACCAAACGGGATAATCGGTGCCGCCGCCGAAAAAAGATATTCTAAATGGGGTTCGCGTTATGATCACGGTCTATTCCTCACATTATCGGACTACATTCCAGACGATGAAGGAGAATCCTTCATGAAATAAATTTCCAACAGGAACCCGCTGTAAACGGCTGATCCGTATCCTGCCTTCTATTTCAAGTTGTTTCAGTGCATCGTAGTATCCGGCTAAATAATTTCTGGACTTGTGATACCGAATGGCCAGATAGTCGAGTAAATTATTCTCGTAATAAAATTCAAGAAAAGGTTCGGAATTTATGCAGAGAGCGGGTTTTTTCTTTAAGAGATATTCCAAAAACGCCGAGTAGTTATCCCCGAGCTGTTCAAGAGAATTCAAGGTGATCACTACGGAATTTTCCGGGATCTCGACTCCGTAATCCGGTCGGAAGAAATCAAACTCCCTCCCCTTAATCTGCGCTTTTAGCCGCCTGCCCAATTCATCGGCTATCTTTACGGAATTTTCAGTCCAATCCAAACCAACGATAGACTTGTCCGGAAAGAGTTGATTCATGATCACCAGGTTGTACCCGGTTCCACAGCCAAACTCGAAAATGTTTTGGAATGGTCCGAGAAACCTTTTAAACAGATAGTGACGGTAAACGGTATAAAAGTTTAATTCAAACATTTTATCGCGAGGTTTCACATATCGGAATAAAAGCCGGGATATGCCGTATTTTGAAATATATTTCGGGATTAAAGCGGCAACATCATATCCCCCGGAAACGAATGCATCCCAATTTTCTTGCCATCCTTTTTCCCAATCCCCTTTTCGGTCTTTGCCGGAAGGCTTATGAAGGCCGTTGTCTATTTCTTTTATTACCTTCAAGATGGTCGTTTCGAGTTCTTCTCCCTCAACGGCATCATAGCGAAAATCGTACTGATCGATGAGAGGTCCGCAGACAACCAAGAATTCCGAACTTTGAATACCGAGAAGATTAGCAAACCCCTCGGCGTTCAGATCGCCGGTGGACCTTTTATCAGTATGATTTCGATGAATATCGGAAGATTCAGACAAAATGGCCCGCCTCATCACGTTGTGATAAAATTGGAAATTTAATCGGCCACCAGATATTGAACCTGGGTTCATTCCACTTATAGGTAAACTGACCGGCCGGGTTATAAAAGGTTGATTGCTTATAGTGAAAGATGGCTTGAACGCTTAAAACCAAATGGGCATTACCGTGTTTTGGTGGAACCAGCACCTGGTACCGGTTTTTGTCAGACAAGGTAAAGGATTGCCATTTCCCAAAATTACCGGATTGGGTATCGCAGTTGACCACTACGAAATAGAATCTTCCGAAAAGACAGGAAATGAGCTTCCAGGTCTCGGCATCCCCATGGATTCCCCGAAGGACGTTCCGCGAGGATACGGAAATATCATCCTGAACAAATTTCGCCGTGATTCCCTTTTCCCCATAGGTGTGTTCGTTGTAGGTCTCCAGGTACTCACCCCGGAAATCCTCGAAGGAATCCAATTTGATCAACAGCACCCCGTCCAGGTTTGTTTTTTCAATTTCCATAGTTCCCTTAAATGGATATAAAATCGATATTGTTATTGGAGCTATGCCTGTCGATAAATTTTTTAGCCAGTAAATACCCCATTTCAGGAGTCCTCTGAAATTCGATCATTAATTGCCTTAAATCGGCTTCCAGACCTTTTCTTTGCTCCTCCGCCAGAGCAAGAACCAATTTCTGGAGGCGTTTCCGGTCTTGGGTCTTAGTCTGGTAATAGCCATCGATGAGTTCCAGGGCATAATCAAAGTAGCCTGTTAACATACTGACCAACAAGAGCACTTCGATATTCCGGTCCGAAAAAGTCGAATGCACGTTACCGATTTCCAGGGGGTCTTTCACGTAGAAAGCGTCCGCCCAGGCCAGGCGTTCTTCGGAGTCATAGTTTTTTCGATCGATTTTTTTGGCGGAAATATAATTGGGGTACAATCCATACAGTTGAAACCCCATCTTTCGTAATAAGAGATCAACTTCCGAAAATAGTTTTTGATCCCGATACATGGAAAAGAACTCGAATTCGCACCAGACGGCCAGACATTGTTCCTTTAAAACCCTTTGGGCACCTTCAATAATCTGAAATTCAGCGCCCTGACAGTCCATTTTGATAACTTCTCCCAAAGGTATTTCTCCGTTACCGGACTCGAAGACGATATCATCGAGGGAGCTGGACCTGATGGAGACCACTTTCTGTAATTGAAACCCGGCAACCTTATATCGGGATACTAACGCGTCATTGGGCTTGAGCAAGGATGTATTGACCGGGCTTTGGGTCATATACAGGGTTCCGTCGCCCGTCGTGCTTCCGATGGCCGTGTTAACAATGGAAATCGAGGAAAACGGTCCTTCCTGCCGGTACTTCTCCTTAAGCTCCTGACAGGCCTTTGCGTCGGGTTCAAAACAGGTGCAGTGCGTCAAAGCGGCCACGGGCGCGATCAGGGGATGAACCCCGCCGGCACTCCCGATGTCGATGAATCCCAGCGGCCTTTCTTTAAAAGAATGAAAAAGGCTGGTTTTTTGAAAATCACTATTTTTATCTAAACCTTTTATAGAAATCATCGTGGGCTCACAGAAGACCTCTCAGCCGATTTTTTATTCCTTCGGGGTCGAGCCCGAGTTGTTTACGGATGTCCCGGAGTGTGCCGTAATAACAACAGAAGGCATCGGGCAATCCGTGATATAGGGTTTTAAGGAAACAGGAGGCATTGATGGCCTCGAAGAGACCGAAAGCATCATGAACGACTACGATTCTGGTTTCAGCAAAACGCTCCAAAAGCGCCGCGTCAAAAGGTTTTATGGTGTGAAAATACAGGACATTGACCGGTAGATCCCTACAGGCCGTAAGAACATTGCCCAGAAGGGGCCCCGCCGTGGCGATGGTCAGGTTCGCTCCGGCTGTTTCTTTGACGATGACCCCTTTCCCGAATTCAACGGGAAAATCCATTCCATGTTCGTCGGCGGCGATCCGTATATAGGACGGATTACCGTTCCGGTAACATCCCGAAAACAAGGTGTCGAATTCCTTCTTGGAGCCGGGTTGCATGACCTCCATGCCGGGGAGCATCCGCATCAGTTCCAGATCGGTATAGCAATGGTGGGTGGCCCCGTCCCAGGCATAATCGAATGAGCCGCCGCAGGTCACAATCGTTGAGCCGAAACGGTTGTAACACAGATCCAGTTTGACCTGTTCATAACTTCGTTCCGTGACGAAGGGGGTGATCGTATGGACAACCGGATGAAAACCGGCGGCGCTCATCCCCGCGGCCATGCTGATAAGCGTGTTCTCGCAAATACCGAGATTGAACAGTCGGTCCGGATAAATTTCACGGAAGTCATTAAAAAGATAGACGCTGATATCGCCAAAAAGGAGGACCAACTTGTCGTCTCCTTCGGCGATCTTTGATACCGTATCCTTAAACTGACGTCTCATTCAGTTCACCTAAAAGTGTTTCCAGTTCATCGCGGTTGGGACTCCGTCGGTGCCAGGCAAAAACTTCCCGGACCAGGGTGGGACAGCCCATCCCTTTAACGGTGTGGGCCACAATCAGGCGCGGGGATCCGTTTCCGGAATTCCCGATGGCCATTTTCAAGGCGGATAGGTCATGGCCATCCACCGATTCCACTTCAAAACCAAAAGAAGCGAATTTGGCTTCTGGATTGACAATGGGCAGACACCGGGATTGGGAGCAATTGTTATCGAAAAGAACGGTCAGATTATGAAGCCCAAGATTGGCGGCCACCATGGCCGCCTCCCATACCGTTCCTTCATTGGATTCTCCGTCTCCGATAAGCACACAAACCCGTCTCGAACCGGCCGAAAGCTTGAACCCCAAGGCCATTCCGGTGGCCACCCCGATGCCATGGCCAAGGGAACCGGTCGAAAGCTCAACCCCCGGAACCTTGAAACGGTCAGCATGACACCCGAACTTCGACTCGAAGGCGCCGAAACTGAAGACTTCGGAGATGGGAAAATAGCCGTATTGCGCCAGGGTGCAATAGAGTCCAAGGGCTCCGTGCCCCTTGCTCAATATGAAAATATCCCTTTCCTCCCAGGCCGGATGTTTTGGTTCGTGCCGCATGGTTTCATAAACGGCTCGGAGCATCTCTATAATTGAAAAACAAGTGGGGATATGACCATGCCCGCTGTGGTTTGAGATACGGAGGATGTTTTCCCTTATTTCTTTTGATAGGTTATCCATATGCCTTTTCAGAAGCCTTTAGACCGGTTGGTTTCAGTTACCCTTTCTTTTTATGAAATAAAGATCGCCGTAATAACGCGTGATATCCGGGTCTTCCTCATAAACAAGCCTAAATCCATGAGTCGTGAGAAAGTCAACGACTCCGTCCCTCAGATTTCGGCTATGTCGTTCAATGACCACTTTGTCCACCAAGGCCAGGCAGGTCCGGGCGCCATCCAATACTTCAAGCTCCATTCCTTCGACGTCTATTTTTAGAATGCCTGCCCCGGGGAGGTCAAAGCGGGCGAAAAGATCATCCAGGGTTGCGGTTTCCACCTGGATGGATCGAATAAATTCTTCGCGGAGCCAGGGTCGGTCAACCAGTTTCAGACCCCGACCCCCGATAGGACCTATCTCTTTAATTATATCAAAGCGGATGGTCCCCTGGTCTGCGGCCAAGGCTTTGTTGACCAATTCCATGTTGTTGAGCCGGTTTGATTCCACGTTGTTTTGCATCACCTCGAACAGATAGGGATTCGGCTCCACGCAGATCACCCGGCAGGCAGGATTGTGCTCCTTAATTTTCAGGGCATAAAATCCCTCATTGGCCCCGATATCAATAACGACGGTTTCGTTCAGACCCGAGAATTCCGGTAAGAGGAAATGGTTTTCTTCTTTGAAAATCTCGTAATAAACTTCCAGGGTTGAAAAAGCGCTGCATCCCCGGAACCAAACCCGGTAACGGTCAAGATTCAGGGAGGAAAGGGTGTCCCCTCCGATAAATCGGTTATGCTCATAGACATACTGCCGCTGCTGAAGGATGGTTGCCAGTGCCCGCAGGCTTTCATCATCCTTGGTCTGATCATACAACCACTGTTCGTCGAGGTCTTTTTTCATCGCTTGGGAATCCCTTTAATCTCCAAGAAGCTTTCGCCTAAGCCTTATGGCGGTCATTTCCTGTAGATGCGCCCTGGCCTCCGACCCGAATTTGGTCTCAATCCAATGGAGGTACCTGGGGTTTTTGAAGTAGGCGTCAAAGGCATAATCTCTGAATTCCAGGACCTGGGCCGCTGTCAGATTTTCCGTGGGCAGGGGTTTGAATTCGTACCCCTGGGAGGCATACCCCAACCAGGTTTCCGGGAGATCAACCCCTTTTTTTAGGGCTTCGGCGTAGAGGTCCGACCCCGGAATGGCCATAGCGCAGAAAAAACTCGGAAAGGCCGGCATCAATTCCAGGGATAGATTCAAAGTGTCCTGCATGGAGCCATAGTCGTCACCCGGAAGACCGAACATGAAGTTGGCACAGAAATCGATTCCCACGACGTGCGCCTTGGCCACGGCGTTGCGGACGGCATCGACATTATAGGAATCTTTTCCGACATTGGCCCTGATCCGGGTATTTCCCGTTTCAATACCCAGCTTAAGCCAGTGGAATCCGGCTTTCTTCAAGGTAATCAGGTTCTCTATAGCGATCTTATCGAGGACGTCTACCCGGGCAAAGGCGTTGATATTGAGGTCATACCCTCTCTCGATCAGACCTTCGGCGATGGGCAAGTAGTGTTTGGGATTAAAGACAAAAAGCTCGTCATGAATATTGATGTGTCTGACCCCATAGTGATTCACAAGGGTATCAATTTGTCTCAAGACCCATTCAGGGCTCCAATAGCGGATCCGGTGCTCTCCGTAGGTGGCATGGATGGCGCAGAAACTGCACTTGTAGGGACAGCCGAGGCTGGTGAATAGAGAGGCGAATTTCGTCCGCTGGCTGAAGTCCCTGAGGCACATCCAACTGAAGGCCCGGTAACGATCCATGGGCAAAAGGTCCCAGGCCACATCGGGCAGCTCGGAGGTGAGATCCCGGATGTTTTCAGGAGACGGACCATGAAGGATTTCTTGGCCCTCTTTCCACCAAAGGCCTTTAATCTCGGGATATTGCTTTCCACTCAAAAGATCGGCAAGCGTATGGAAGCCCTCCCCTTGAACTACAATATCACAAACCTCTTCTCGCAGGGTTCGCTCCGGAAGGGCGGAGGGATGCCAGCCGGTAAGCACCAATTTGGATTGGGGTATGGAGTCCTTTATCTTCCGGCACAATTGTCCCACGGCTACCATAATGGGTGCGGAGACATTGGCCTGTTGACTGTAACAGACGATGGCAATTATTTTCGGATTGGCCATGGCCAAGGCCTCAACCGTTTCATCAAAATCCAAATTCAGGGCATTGGCATCCAGGATATCGCAATTAATTCCTTTATTCCGAAGATAGCCAGCGGTCAGGGCCGCCCAGAAGGGGGTATCGATGGCCGAGAAGACCTTGCTCAGATCCTGATAGACCTGTTTGCGCGTCCCTCCCACGTTGACCAGAATGATGTCCGGGTTATCTTTCAACAGCGAGCTCCTTGTCTGGACCTGCCAGGTATCGATTTAAAAGAAAGCGGGCCACCAGGGCCACCGGGGAGCACAGATAGATCTCCCCATTGACCAGTTTTTGGATCGCCTCCAGAAAGGGGACGGCCTCAACCGAGACGACCTCTTCGTCATGAGGCCGACGGGTGTCAAACTCCGCTTGGCTTACCTCGACCTTAAAGACGCTCAGCAGGACCGGTATTCTCCCGGGCATTTCTGAAACCGGCAGCTCCGATTCAAAGCGTAAAGGGTCTTTGATAAAAAGGCCTGTCTCCTCGGCGAACTCCCGTCTGGCTGCCATCCTCGGGGTTTCTCCCTCCTGAGAGTCGCCGGCCGGAAGTTCCAAGGGACAATCATCTATCAATGGGCGTTTTACTCGAATCATAATAATCGCCCGGCCATCCAGGACGGGCAGCACCACAACCTGGGGGCGTTCATATTCAATGCTGAAGTATGAGCCCCTGGACAGCACCTTGAACCAGGCGTTCCGATGTATAAGCAGAACCGGCTCCAAGTCGGGACACAACAACGGCGGGGGACTGTCCGGCAAACTCGGAGACACTTTCTTTCCCCTGAGGAAAGAATTTCCTCTTGTATAATGGTGTTTCAAAAAAAAGCGGACCCCCTTTTATTTTTCGACCGTCAATGCCTTCCAGGGAGAACGTTTTAATTCTTCTCTCCAGAAGTCGAGTATATCTCTTAAGGTTTTCTCCAAGGAAATTTCCGGCTTCCAGCCGGTTTCTTTGGAAAACTTTTCGGTGCTTGGAATCTGCAAAGTCACATCAGAGGGACGTAAAAGGGTCGGGTCGACCTTGACCTTCAATTTCTTTGAGGAAAAGGAAAGCAATTTTTTTAGACCTTCACCGATGGTCACCGTCTGTTTTCCCCCTATGTTGTAGACCTCTCCCGGCTGGCACCTTTGTACCATGATCCAATAGGCCTTGACCGCGTCCCTTACATCGCAGATCGTTCGCACGGATTTAAGGTTGCCTACTCGAACGACCGGCTCTTTCAAACCCAACTCGGCTGCGGCAATCTGCTTTGCGAAAGAGGAAAAGGCAAACACATCCCCCCTTCTCGGACCTGTGTGTGTAAACATACGGGTCCGAATGGTACGTATTTGATGGGAAATCCAGTACTGATAGCCAATCATATCTTCCCCGACTTTGCTGACGGCATAGGGAGAAGCCGGCCTAAAGGGACAAGTTTCTTTAATGGGAATATCGGCCTCACTCACCTGCCCATAAACCTCGGAGGAAGAACAGATATGGATTACCGGATCAACCCCGGTGATTCTGACGGCCTCGAGGAGATTGGTGGTTCCGATAACATTGGCCCAAAGCGTTTGGATCGGGGTATTAAAACTGGTCAAAACATAACTTTGGGCCGCCAAATGAAAAATAATCTGAGGCTTTACGGTTTTAATATGACGAATCAGTCCGCTCAGGTCGCACAGATCAGCTTCCAACAGACTAACCTTGTTATATATTTTTTCTAAGTTGTCTTTCGGGCTACGCCATCGACACAAACCGAAAAGGGTATGCCTTTCCTTGAGCCCGAGGACATACTCTGCCAAATGGCTGCCCACAAACCCCGTAATTCCAGTTATTAGTATTCTCATGAACTAAATGACTCCTCATTCGTTTCCTATTTTAGGAATGTCACCCTATGGAGCTCTTTTGCAAATATACTGCCAGTATAGGCTCATAATATTTTTTTGTTGTCATTTTACTAACATGTTGATTTAAAATTAAAATATTTTAGTTAATGGTCTACTATCCCGACCGTGAAAAACAAATTCTGAAAAAAGTGCCATCCGGCGTCAATTAATTGGCATCATTAAAATAAATTTTTTTTAAAGTTCTTAAGAGGAGTTACCGATAAACAATCAAGGACCGATTTATCACAGGAGGGTATTGTGTCTTCAAGTTGGGGATTATCCGAAGCGACTCAAATAGATTCTCTTTTCTCCACTACGTCCAATTCACAGACCCAGCTTGATAGCCTGGCCAACAGTGCCCTTTCCAGAGGAATTGACCGATATACCGGAAAAGACTACGCGGGAGCGGCCATGGAATTCAA
>CAZVHO010000032.1:0-5510 GCA_964627515.1 uncultured Thermodesulfobacteriota bacterium
CCCAAAGGAGGATACTGTGCCCCTTTATTTTAACGAGGCTTGGAAGGTTTTATTACAGACCTCGCCGTATTTGGCTTTGCGGGTGGTGGTAGGGGATCCCAACCGGTACAGACTCCGGACTAAGCGCGCAAGGTCAAGTATGGGGAAATTGGTTGAAGATCTAATCCATCTCCGAAACTTTCCGTAGATAACGATTCCGAATACCCTTGTATTAAAATCATTTGACAAATTATGATAACTTATGAGTAAAATGTTGAATGCGGAAAAAGTCCTCAAAGAAATATACCGCCTTCCCCTAAATGAACGGGAAAAAGTGGCCTTTCATATTATAAATTTCGGGATAAGGGCTGCCACTTCGGAAACTCCTGAAATTCTAAACCTCCAATCGTGGCAAGAAGAACTTTCCAGAAAGCCATTCAATCTTAAACAAGCGGCTGAGTATCTGGGAATTTCTACGGTGACTATCAGACGTTGGGTAAAATCCGGGCGTTTATTGGCCTGTAAGGCAGGCAGGGCCTATACTTTTGAGGTCAAGGACATGAAGGCTTTTAAAAAAGCCCATCTCACCGCATCCCATCCAGGACCAGTTACCAGGGCAAAACCTTAACCATGGCTTGGTGAAAAAGGAATATAAAAGCGATGGCCCTGAACCACGCATTTCCAAGGGGCCTATTTAGTGCCCATCTGGAAATGGCCCTTTCCGGATGAACAACTATTTAAACTCCACCACAACGGGATTATTCATTTCTATCTTTAGCCCTTGGAGGTCCTTGACCAGTTCTTTCATCTCCTCTATGGTCTTAGGTTCGGAGGCACTTACTTTTTCGAAGACTTCCTTGTTTTCGAGAATCTTGCCGAAATGCAGTTCTACAAGGGTGATCTCGGACTTATTCCGATACATCGCATTGGTGTTTATGATTGTGCCGTCTATTTCGAGGGAAACCTTTACCCCCATATCTTTGAATAACTCTTTCATCATCTCCGCCGCCTTGGGGTCTGATGGACTTTTGACCGGTTCTTTACCTTTTTGATCCTGATCTTTCTTGTCTACTTTATTCTTGGGCATCGTCACGGTAAGGGTCGATACCGGCCCTTTCACCAGTTTGAAAAGGATTACTTCTTCCTTTTTGACGGAATTGCCTTGGCCATCCCCGGCTTTTCCGGTTTTATTTCCAGGATTCTGGTTGATTCTAAGGGTGTTGATATCCTTAAAGGCATATAGGGCTTTGTAACCGCCCAGGGTTTTCGTCTTTACCGGGGTTGCGGAAACGAACTCCACATCGGGGCCGTACTGCCCGGCCCGCGACCGGGCTTCTTTGGTCATCTCCTGAACGGGGTCCTGGATTTCCTTCTTTCCTTCGTTTTTGGTGTTGGAGTCGTCGGCGTTTAACTCTTTGGCCAGATTCTGAACAGAGTCCAGTACCGCATTAGAAAGCATAAAAGTCTCCTCGATAAAACCGCTTCCGTCCGTCTTGAGATGTATGACCGTTTCGGTTTGGAAACATCCGAATAAAAAGACGGAAAATAGAACCGCACAAAAAAATTTGAAATAACGCATCGACATTTCTCCTTAAGCTACTCCTTCTTCCCGAAGGACAGGATTCGTTCCACCACGTCCGGGCCAACCCCTTCGTTGAGGTCGAATTCATGGCGCAGTCCGTCATGCAGGGACATCCCATCGGTAAATTCAAGCAGCCTTTTGTTGGCCCGGTTACTGAACCAGGAGGTGGCCAGGATTGATCTGGCCAAAGACTCGATCTCGGCATCGAAATTTTCATCCGGCACGCATAGGTTGGCCAGACCCATTGCGACGGCCTCTTCTCCCGTAACTGTTTTAGTTGTAAACATCATCTCTTTGGTCTTGGCTATTCCCACCCGGCGCGGCAGTCGTTGACTCATCCCCCAAATCGGCGTCAAGGCCCACTTGCCATGGGTATCAGCGAATCGGGCCGATTGGGCGGCAAGGATGATATCGCCGGCCAGGGCCAGTTCCAGGGCGCCGGTATAGCAATGGCCGTGAACGGCGGCGATGACCGGCTGAGGAAGATTGGCCAGAAGGGTGACTGTTTCCGGCTGAAACCGCCGGCTTTCCGATTCCTCGCCGGCGCCGATGGCCGCCAAGTCATGACCGGCGGAAAAGCAACGCCCGTTGCCTCTCAGGACGACACAACCAATGGTGTCGAACTGTTTGGCCAGATCATCTACATGGGACCGAAGGTCCTTGAAAACTTCCAGATTCAAGGCGTTGAGCTTCTCCGGCCGGTTGAGCCTCAAGGTACAAAGCCCATTATCGTCCTTGCGCAAAACCAATTCTCCCATAAAGGATCCCTTTCTTTATTTGCGATGGCAATCTTTAAAAAAATGTTGGGCAGGCGTTTTGCCGTATAGTCGATGATAGAGAACTTGGCCTTCCCTTTGAACTTTCAGCTTTGAGCCCCCTATCTTTCTCCTTGACCCCATCTTCTTATCATTTTATAGTTTTTTATTCAAAAATAAAATCTATGGGGAAAACCATAGTCCCCCATCTCGATGCTGAGCGGATAAGCCAACTCTTTGGAAGGAGAATGATTGTGACTGAGCAAAAGGCAACCAACGTTATCTGGCATGAACATCTGGTCAAGAGGGAAGATCGCGAAACCCTTCTCGGGCAGCAAGGCGTGCTACTATGGTTCACCGGTCTGTCCGCCAGTGGGAAGTCGACGATAGCCAATGAGGTTGCTTTTCAACTTCATCGAAGAGGGAAATTGACTTACTTATTGGACGGTGATAACGTGCGACACGGTCTGAACAGAAATCTCGGGTTTTCACCGGAGGATCGTGAAGAGAACATCCGCCGGATTTCCGAAGTGGGAAAACTCTTTGTCGATGCGGGTATTATCACTTTTACCGCTTTCATATCTCCTTATCGAAAAGATAGGAATGACGCGAGAGCCCTTTTTAGAGAAAACCGATTCGTTGAAGTCTATATGAAGGCTTCGGTAGAAACCTGCGAAGTCAGGGACCCCAAGGGCTTTTATAAAAAAGCCAAGGCCGGAGAGATTAAAGAATTTACCGGGGTGTCCGCCCCCTACGAAGAGCCTCTCAGACCTGAAATCGTTCTTGAATCGGATAGAATGACGATTGACGAAGAGGTCGCCGAAGTCATGGGCTATCTGCTGGCAAGGGGCATCATTTGACCGGCTCATCGAAAGCCTCCCTGAGCTGGTGGGGCCATCAGCCGAAGGGATTTAAGGGTCTGCCTCGGCCCGAAAAAGAAACATACTCCTGACGAAATGAGTCGTTGGCAGTACTTTTATTATTCTCTGGAAGTTTGAGAGAAATCCTGAATTTATCATTTGTAAAAAACCAGGCCAGGCGCCCGGGGGGAGAACAATGATCGAAATTTTACGGACCAGACGGAGCATCAGGAAATACGAGAAGAGACCAATCGACGAAAAGTCTTTGGAGACGTTAAAAGAAGCCTTGCTGCGCTGTCCTTCTTCACGGGGAATCAACCCCTGGACATTCCTGTTAGTCGATGAGGCCGATCTGCTCGCAGGGCTTTCCAAGGCAAAAGAGCACGGTTCAGGCTTTCTCAAAAATGCCGCCCTGGCCATTGTGGTCTGCGGTGACGAGTCCGATTCCGATGTCTGGGTGGAAGATTGCTCCATCGCCGCCATCGTGGCCCATCTTACGGCCCACTCCCTGGGGCTCGGAAGCTGCTGGATCCAGATCAGGAACAGGGCCCATACCGCGGGGAAGACCGCCGAAGAGTATGTCCGGGAACTTCTCGGCATCCCTGCGAACCTGAGGGTGGAGTCGATCATCAGTGTCGGCTTCCCCGGTGAGACCAGGACGCCGGTTCCGGCGGAAAAACTCCAGTATGAAAAGATAAAGCACAATCGTTACGAATAAACCAATTCTTTTCCTTCTTTCCATGGGCAAAAGAGGTCCGTCACGCCCGATGAGTACGGGTGGCAACCTAAAAGGAGGCATCAACCATGAGGATTGTACGATTTCTGTATAACGGACAAACCCAATACGGGATAATAGAAGGAGAGCGTGTCCATCCCTGTGAGGGAGATCCCTTTGTCGGGCTCTCCCGAGGGACGAAAACTCTCGACCTGGGGTCCATAAAGTTACTGGCCCCCGTCTGTCCTCCCAATATCCTTTGTCTGGGCCTTAATTACCGGAAACATGCCGACGAAACCGGCATGTCTTATCCTGCCGCACCCCTGGTGTTCTTAAAGGCGAATACGGCCCTCTGCGGACCGGGAGATCCGATCATTCTTCCTGAAGGTTACCAGGACAGCATCGATTATGAAGTGGAGATGGTGGTCGTCATAGGGAAGAAGGCCAAGAACCTGACGGAAGAGGAAGCTCTCCAAGCCGTCCTGGGGTATACCATTGGGAATGATATCTCCAACCGGACGGCCCAGCTCAAGGAAAGCGATGGTCAATGGGCCCGGGGCAAGAGCTATGATACCTTCTGTCCCATCGGTCCGGCCATTGAGACGGACCTGGACGGCGACAACCTGAATCTCTCCTTACGTCTTGACGGAAAGATCATGCAGGACTCCAATACCTCGGATATGATTTTCCCCTGCCGCCGGATCATCTCCTATCTGTCGAGGTCCATGACCCTGCTCCCCGGTACGATCATCATGACCGGCACACCGCCGGGTGTCGGCTATACCCGAAAGCCTCCAGTATTTCTCAAGGCCGGGCAGACCGTGGAATGCCGCGTTGAAGGCATCGGCCTGTTGGCCAACCCGGTCGTCGGCCCCACCCCCGGTCAATAGGCCAAAAGGAGAAATGATGCATTCAAAACCAATGACTTATGATATCGAAGCGGGACAGAGTTATGTCTTTGACCTTTTCCGTCCCGAGGACGCCGAGGGAGTAGTCCGTCTTTTCAAGACGGTCTATGGAGAGGGGTATCCCATAAAAACGTTTATCGACCCGAAGCTTTTGATCGAAGAGAATGGGGCAGGCCGGACTATTTCCAGTGTGGCCCGCACACCCAAGGGGGATATTGTCGGCCATAATGCCATCTTTTGCTCGGCCCCCTATAAAAAGGTCTATGAATCCGGGGCCGGTCTGGTGCACCCCGACTATCGCGGGGGGGCGGGAATCTTCAGCGGATTGGCGATCCATGGAGAAAAGATCGGGGCTTCGCAATTCGGGTTGGAGGCCATCTTCGGTGAACCGGTTTGTAATCATGTCTTTGCCCAAAGGGCAACCGCCAGTGTGGGTTGGATTACTCATGCCCTCGAAGTGGATCTCATGCCGTCGTCGGCTTATGACCAGGAGAAAAGCGCCTCTGGGCGGGTTTCCACCTTGTTGGATTTTAAGACTCTTCGATCCAAACCCCATACTGTTTATATTCCCAGGGCCTATGAAGAATCGTTTAATTATCTTTACGGCGGTTTGGATGATAAACGGCAGATCCAGGTATCCGCTGCCGAACAACCTCCGGAGATTCCTACCGGGCTGAAGGTGGAAGTCTTCGACTTTGCCCAGGTAGCCCG
>CAZVHO010000032.1:5610-10257 GCA_964627515.1 uncultured Thermodesulfobacteriota bacterium
ATTTCCCAGGCCTTTTCTTCTCTTAATAAGGTCAGCACTTCCTGGTGGGCATCGCGATCATGGATAATTATGGGAAGGGAGACCGCCCGGGCCAAATGGATCAGGTGCCGGAAAGTCTCTTTTTGGGCCTCTTTCGGTGAAAGGTTGCGATAAAAGTCCAGCCCGATTTCCCCTATGGCAATCACCTTGGGATTTTCGGCTAATTGGGTTAATTGGGGAAGGATTTTGAGGTGAAAGGCGGCGGCCTCATGGGGATGAACACCAACCGTAGCCCAAATATGGGGATAGTCATTGGCCAAGTCCAGGGCCTGGCGGCTGCTGTCCAAATCGGTTCCAATGGTGATGATCCTTTTAATCCCCTGATCGAAGGCCCGTTTAATCACCTGAGGGCGATCCGGGTCAAAGGCATCCATTTCCAGATGAGCGTGAGAATCAATCCACATGGGTATTAAAAAAAAGTTCGGCGTTAAGCGTTCGGCGTTCGGCGGAAGAACTGAAAGCTTAAAGCTCAAAGCGGAAAGCTCAAAGTAAAACCAAAAATTCTTCCCTCTTAAACCTTGGGCCTTATGCCTTGCGCCCTGTGCCTTATCCTTCGTGTTTATTTTTGTACATATTTTGGTCGGCCTGGCGTAAAATTTGGTCGTAGTCCTTGTTGTTGGAATAGGCCCCATAGGACACGGTAAACGGAATGGTCCCTTTTTCCTGATCCTGGACACTTAAATTTTGTAAAGCCGGATCTAATCGTTCCACGAACTGGGACAATTGGTCCGGATCAGTCCTGGGAAGGAGGACCACAAATTCATCCCCACCGTAACGGGCGACTATATCCGTCATGCGCATGCAATGATTGATGGTTTCGGCCGTCTTTTTTAAAACCTGGTCCCCGACCAGATGTCCAAATTGGTCATTGATTTCCTTAAATCGGTCAATATCCAAAAGGATGAGGGCCAGATGATCATGGTATCGTTTGGCCTTGGCCGTTTCTTCCCCTAATCTTTTTTCCAGAAACCGCCGGTTATAAACCCCGGTGAGTCCATCGATCGTGGCCAGTTCCGATAATTTGGCCTCTAAGGCCTTACGCTCGGTCAGGTCCTGGATGGATTCGATGGCCCCCCAAAGTTCGCCGGTAGTATCGTAGATGGGAGCGGCTAAAAAATAAAGGTACCTGGGTTTTCCTCCCAGGTTTTCGTGAAAACTTTCGGCCTCAAAGGCCCCTTTCATCATGGGAGAGGGCCTGAGGTTTTTCCCGCCGAAATAACGGCTCAACTGGGTCAGGTCGCCGTTGATGATCAAGTCGGCCAGGATGGGTTGTGGCGTCGCATAGAAGGGTTTCCAGGCATCTTGGCTGCCTATCATACTTTCCCGGCTGTAACCGGTCAGTTCCACACAGGCCCGGTTCCAAAAAACAATACGATGCTCCCGATCCAGAACAAGCGTAGGAATAGGATTGGCCTCGACGATCTCTTCTTTAACGATCGTTTCCCGTTTTAAGGCATCCTCAATTTTTTTCCTGGGGGTCAAATCATGGAAAAACCCGACGCTGCCGATTTCCATGTCTCCGTCAAATAGAATGCTCCCGGAAAGACGCATGGGGACCTTTCCCCCGCTCCTATTGATCAGCGTCGTTTCATACCCGATAAGCTTTCCTTTCCCCCCATACCGAAGACTCCACAAGTCTTTCTTGACCTGGCGGGCGATTCCTTCCGGATAGAGCCGGATGGCGTTCAGCTTGTTGACGACCTCTTCCCTGGAATAACCGGTTATCAGGGCCGCCCCTTGATTAAAGAGCACGATCCAGCCCTGGCGGTCCACGGCAATGATGCCGTCCATAGTGCTGTCGATAAGGTTTTCTTCAAAGGACAATCGGCGTTTAATCTCTCGTTCCAGGGACCTTCGTTCGGTTACGTCCTGAAGCATTACCACGATGCCGGCCGGTTTTCCTTCCTCATCCTCATAGCGGAATGCAGCCTGATTGATGTCCAAAAGATCACCGGTCTTGGTTAACCGCCTGGTCTCAAGATTGGGCAGGACTTTTCCATTCAAGAGTTCTTGAATATTTTCCTGGGTGGGTTGGACTTCCTCGGTTGGAATAAAGGGAATTTTTTGCCCGATCAATTCATTTCGGAACCAGCCGAAGGTTTTTTCAAAGGCCGGGTTGAGATAACGGACCAACCCCTGGGGGTCATAGATAACCAGGGGGATGGGATTGGCTTCTAAAAAGGAACGAAAATCTTCAACGAATTTCAGAAGTTTTTTACGTTCGGAGATATCCCGGGCAATCCCGATCATACCGGATACTTGCCCTTTGCGGAGGAAAGGGGTTTCATTGATTTCCAAAAGGATCGGATGTCCGGACTTATGATATATTTCAATGGGATAGGCGGGAAGTTTCTGGCCGGGCGGAAGGGCGCCCTCACCATAATTCGGAACCATTTTATTGATGGGGTGGTCGGTGATCATGGATTTATGGACAATTTTCCATTCCTCTGGGGTATAGCCGGTTACTTTTTGGATCCCAGGAGACAGATATAAGAAATTACCTTCCCGATCCTGGATGAAGATTATGTCGTTGGATTCTTCCGTAAGAAAGCGGATTACTTCAAGAAAGGGAGATTCCTGGGCGGAGAGAGCCTCCAGGATATTTGAATAATCAGTTGTGGGGTTTAGGGGCATTTTCCCTTTATTTTCCATAAGTTTTATCGAGGGAAGGAATTAAAAATCCTTTTCAGCCTTTACTACCATATTTTTCTTTTTTAATCCAATTGAAATTTTGTTTGCAGTATGATATCTAAGGCTATAAATTTTTTAAAAAATACCAAGATGTTTTGGGGTAGCAAGATGCCTATTTACGAATTCTGCTGTGATCATTGCCATAAAACTTTCGAACTGCTGGCCGTTCAGAATGATGACCTCATAGCCCCGGTTTGTCCTTCCTGCCAGTCACCGGAAATCAGCCGGGTCCTTTCAAGAATTAATGTTGGGAGTTCTTCAAGGGATGGGCAATCATTTCCACAGGTCAGTGAGCGCAGTTGTGCTTCAGGAAGTTGTACCACCATAGATATCCCAGGCCCCAGCAAGTAGCCCAACCCCTGACCTCCTCCACCCCGAATGCAGCGTTTAGCGGTCAGCGATCAGCCAAATAGGTATTCTACAAGGATTTTGATGAAAGGGTAAAGCTGATGGCTGATTGCTCCATCAGGAAAAAAATTACAGTTTCCGGATAGACTCTAATTAACTCAAAAACGTAAAAGGGCTCCGAGGGGTTAACTGGTCATGGTCAAATGCTTGGCTTGACAAGAAGCCAGAAGTGTATTAAAGGCTAACCCATGGAAGATTTTATAACCGTATTGGGACTGATTCTGGTTTTGGAAGGGTTGCCCTATTTTGCTTTCCCGGTGACCTTTAAAACATGGATTGCGCACATGCTGGAATTACCGGAATCCCGATTGCGGATATACGGATTGATTTCCATGGTGATCGGCCTTTTTATAATCTATCTGGCCCGCCGATCCGGATGGCTGCCAGGCTGATAAATTCGGAACCGCCCGAAGGATGGGTGGGACAACGTGCATCTTGAAACTGTATTTTTATATGGAATTAACCTTATCACAATTTGATTTTTCTTTGCCCTCAACCTTAATCGCCCAGGAACCCTGTGCACAGAGGGATCATTCCCGGCTTTTGGTTTTGGATCGGAAGACGGGCGATCGGGAACACCATATTTTTAATCAAATCATTGAATATTTGAATCCCGGTGATGTGCTGGTGATCAACAATACCCGTGTGGTCCCGGCACGGTTGGAGGGAAAAAAGAAGAGCGGAGGCCGGGTGGAATGCCTGATCCTGAATTGCCCGGCCGGTGCGGTCTTCGATTCCTATACGACCTCCTGTCTCATTAAGGCCAGGAGAAAAATTCGTCCCGGCGAATGGCTGGATTTCGGTTTCGGCCTGGAGGGGGAAATACTGCCGCCTGGTCCCAATGGGACGGCTGTGGTCCGCTTTGTTTTTGAAGGATCCTTTGATGGGATATTGAAGAAATTCGGCTCGGTGCCCCTTCCTCCCTATATAAAAAGAGATGGCCGGGATGACGGTCTTCCGGAACGGGATCTGGAACGCTATCAGACCGTTTATGCCCATCATCCCGGAGCGATAGCCGCACCGACCGCCGGGCTTCATTTTTCACTGGAGTTTATAACGGCCCTTCAGGAAAAAGGGGTTTTTTTTGCTCCTATTACCCTGCATGTCGGTTATGGAACATTCGCTCCCATAAAAACGGAAAGGATTGCGGAGCATAAGATCCACTCCGAGACCTTTCAGGTTACGGCCCAGGCGGCTGAAAGGATTCAGGAACAAAAAAACCGCGGGAAGCGGATTATAGCCGTGGGAACCACCTGTGTCCGGGTTTTGGAATACCAGGCCATGAAATATGGGACAATAAAACCCGGAGAAGGGGAATGCGATCTTTTCATTACCCCCGGCTTCGACTTTCAAGTAATAGATGGATTGATCACCAACTTCCATTTACCAAGGACCACGCTGCTTTTACTCGTTTCCGCCTTTGCCGGCCGGGAAAAGATTCTCCGGGCCTATCAAGAGGCCATCGAGCAGGGATACCGGTTTTACAGCTATGGCGATGCCATGTTGATC
>CAZVHO010000032.1:10357-47846 GCA_964627515.1 uncultured Thermodesulfobacteriota bacterium
ATGTTTTCTTTTCAAGTCGCACATCATGAAGCCCATAGCGGCGCCAGGAGCGGAAGGATCGAGACCGATCACGGGGTAATCCGCACCCCGGTATTCATGCCGGTAGGGACGCAAGGTTCGGTAAAAGCCTTGACGCCGGAGGATCTTCGGTCCCTGGGGGTTGAAATTATCCTGGCCAATACCTATCATCTTTACTTACGACCTGGTCATGAACGCATTGCCCGTTTGGGGGGACTTCATCATTTTATGCATTGGCCAGGATCGATCCTGACCGACAGCGGGGGCTATCAGGTTTACAGCCTGGGGGCCTTAAGAAAGATCAAGCCGGAAGGGGTCTCTTTTCGTTCTCATTTAGACGGCTCCAGTCATTTTTTGAGCCCCGAATTGGCCGTTCAAATTCAGGAGGCCCTGGGATCGGATATTGCCATGTGTCTGGATGAATGCACTCCCTATCCGGTCCAATATGACTATGCCCGTTATTCCCATGAATTGACCCGGGACTGGGCCTTACGCTGTAAAGAGGCCCATAAAAAGGAAGGGCAGGCCTTGTTCGGGATCGTCCAGGGAAGCACCTTTAAAGACCTGAGAAAAGAGAGCGCCGAATCGATCGTAACCATCGGGTTTGACGGATATGCCCTGGGGGGCTTAAGTGTGGGGGAGGAAAAGACGCAGCGGCAGGAAATCATTGCCTATACCCTGCCCCTGTTGCCTGAGGCAAAACCCAGGTATCTGATGGGACTGGGTACGCCTGAAGATCTGGTTGAAGGCGTAGGGCTGGGGGCCGATATGTTTGATTGCGTCCTGCCTACCCGTAATGCCCGAAACGGGATGCTGTTTACCAGGAAGGGGCCGGTTATCATCAAAAAGGCCGAATATGCCGAAGACCCGCAGCCTATTGACCCGGAATGTACCTGTTATACCTGCCGGAATTATTCCCGGGCCTATTTGCGTCATTTATATGTTTCTAAAGAATTGCTTTCTTATCGGCTGAATACCTTACATAATATCCATTATTTTATGGAACTGATGCAGGCCCTTCAGAAAGCCATAGCTCAGGATCGTTTCCTGGAATTTAAAAAAGAATTTTATAACCAAAGAAAGGAGTAATATTTATGAATTTGTTTACAGGTGTTGCCGAAGCCATGGGGCTTCCGGGGATGGGGGGATCCGGTGGTTCAGGAGCAGGGGGATTTGCCGGGATGATCCCTCTGGTGTTGATGTTTGTGATTTTTTATTTCCTGCTGATCCGACCTCAGCAGAAAAAGGCCAAACAACATAAAGCCTTGTTGTCCAATCTGAAACGAGGGGATTCGGTGATCACCAGCGGGGGAATCTATGGCCGCATCGCCGAGATCAACGATAACGTTATTGTCCTGGAGGTGGCGGATAAGGTGCGCATCAAAGTGGCCAGAAGTTTTGTGTCGGGCCTGGCCGGGACCGCTCAAGAAGCCCCTCCCCAGCCACCGAAACCGGCCTGATACGAAGGTTAGAGGTTTAAGGTCCAAGGTTTAAGGTAAAAAGATCTTGCCTTAAGCGGAGCGGTCCTCTAACCTCAAGCGAAGCGCTCCTTTATCAGGGTTTTTTATGGATCGCCAATCTCTTTATTACTGGCTGGCCTTAAACCGGATCAGCGGGGTAGGACAGGTAAGCTTCGCCCGTCTTCTGGAAAGATATGGTTCTCCGGAAAAGGTTTTTCAGGTCGACCTGGAGGATTTAGAATCCGTCGAAGGGATGAGGAAAAATACCGCCCTGGCCATAGTTAAATTTAAAAGGGCGGAAAAGATCGACCGGGAACTGGATGAACTGGAAAAACACCGGGTGGGTGTCCTGACCATACATGATCCCTTGTATCCCTTTCTATTGGCCAAGATCCATGATCCCCCCCCTTTTTTATATTATAAAGGCACCCCTTCCCTTCAGGATGGCCGCTCTCTGGGTGTGGTGGGTTCCCGGCACGGGACTGATTATGGGGTCAGAATGACCGAGAGACTATCCTGGAGTCTGGCTAAAAATGGATTGACTATTGTCAGCGGTATGGCTCGAGGGATCGATACTGCGGCCCATCAAGGGACTTTGATGGCCGGAGGCCGGACCGTGGCCGTACTCGGTTCCGGACTGGATGTCATCTATCCACCGGAAAATGAAAAAATATATCACCAAATTACTGAGCAGGGTCTGGTTTGCTCCGAATATCCCCTGGGGACCCTTCCGGAGCGCCAAAATTTTCCGGTCCGCAACCGGATTATCAGTGGTATGGCCCTGGGGGTGGTGATCGTCGAGGCCACCCAGCGGAGTGGCTCCCTGATTACGGCCCGGCTGGCCCTGGACCAGGGCCGGGAGGTCTTTGCCGTTCCCGGAAGCATTGAATCTTTTAAAAGTTCCGGGACCCATCGGTTGATCAAACAAGGGGCCAAGCTGGTAGAAAATGCCCAGGATATATTAGAAGAACTGCGTTTGGAGGACCGGTCTGAACCGGTCGGGGAGGAATTGGAGGCCGTCGGGCCGACCATTGGGCCCTCCCTTTCTCCGGAGGAAAAAAAGATCTGGGATATCCTTTCCGGCGAAGCCATTCAGGTGGATCAGATAACCCGGCAGTCTGAGATAGGGATATCACGGACCTTATCATTATTGCTGGGGATGGAACTTAGGGGACTGATCAGGCAATTACCAGGGAAATTTTTTGTGCGGCGGTGATCTCGATTCCCGATTCAGGATGCTCGATGCTGGATACTGGATTAAACCTTTCTTAGACAGGATTTACAGGATTAACTGGAACTGTTGACGAACGCCCGGTTCTTGCTAAAGGCAGATTGAAATAGCTCAGAGCCCTTGAGAGCCTGAACAAAAAACAGGTAAATCCTGTCTAAGAAATTTATTTTTAAGGAAGATGGAAGAAGGATTATGGAAAAAGCGTTGCTGATTGTGGAGTCTCCTACCAAGGTTCGAACCATCAAAAAATATCTTGGCCCAGGATTTGAGGTCAAGGCGTCTCTCGGCCACATCAAAGATCTGCCGCAGAATAATCTTGGGGTGGATATCGAAAATAAGTTCAAACCGGAGTTTCAGGTTATTTCCGGAAAAAGCAAGATCCTGAAAGAATTAAAACAGGCGGCTCAAAAGATACGCCATATCTACCTGGCCCCGGACCCCGACCGGGAAGGAGAGGCCATAGCCTGGCATCTGGCCGAAGAATTAGCCGGTAAGGACAAGGAGTTCCACCGGGTTTTGTTCCATGAATTGTCCCCCAGGGCGATTCAGGAAGCCTTAAGCCACCCGGAGCTTTTGAACGAACAGCGATTCCAATCTCAATTGGCCCGGAGGATTTTGGATCGTCTGGTGGGTTACCAGATTTCCCCCCTCCTCTGGGACAAGGTCAAGAGGGGCTTAAGCGCCGGACGGGTCCAGTCTGTGGCCGTGCGGGTCATTTGTGACCGGGAACGGGAAATCCAGGCCTTTGTTTCCAAAGAATACTGGTCGATCACCGCCGCACTCCGGGCCGACCTCCCTCCGGATTTTGAAGCCCGGCTGATCAAAGGGCAGGGGAAGGTCATCAAGATCGTCCATGAAGAACAGGCCCGGACGATCGTCGACCGCTTGTCCCAAGAACAGTTTCAGGCGGTTAAGATCGATAAGAAGGAGCGTAAGCGCAATCCCCTGCCGCCTTTTACTACCAGCCAGATGCAGCAGGAAGCCTTTAGAAAATTACGTTTTCCGGCCAAAAAGACCATGTTTCTGGCCCAGAAACTCTATGAGGGGGTCGAGGTCGGTGACGAAGGACTGGTTGGTTTGATAACCTATATGCGGACCGACTCCACCCGGGTTTCTCAGGAAGCCTTAACGGCTGTCCGGAATTTTATTCAGGGCCAATACGGTCCGGAGTTCGTACCCGGTAAGCCCCATTTCTATACCAATAAAAAGTCGGCCCAGGATGCTCATGAGGCCATTCGTCCCACTTCCATGAATTTATCGCCGGACACTCTGGCCCCTCATCTGGAAAAGGATTTGTTGGGCCTTTATCGCCTGATCTGGAATAGATTCGTGGCCAGCCAAATGAAGGCCGCCATCTTCGATCAAACCTCGGTGGATATCCAGGCCGGTGAATATTTGCTGCGGGCTACGGGCTCGATCCTGCGGTTTCCCGGTTTTACTACGGTTTATGAAGTCAGCAAGGATATCGCTGCTTCCGAGGACGAAGAGGAAGAGAAAAAAGGACAACTGCCGGATCTTAAACTGGAGCAGATTCTGACCTTGCTTCAGCTTACCCCCAAACAGCATTTTACCCAGCCCCCGCCCCGTTACACGGAAGCCACTCTGGTCAAAGAATTGGAGGAAAAAGGGATCGGTCGCCCCAGCACCTACGCCGCTATCATTTCCACCATCCAGGACAAGGAATATGTCAAGAAGGAAAAATATTTTTTCCATCCCACGGAACTGGGTTTTTTGGTCAACGATCTCCTGGTAAAAAATTTCCCCGATATCCTGGATGTCCAGTTTACGGCCCTGATGGAAAATAATCTGGATCAAATCGAAGAAGGGAAGCTGGAATGGACCAAGGTCCTGGAGGATTTTTATAAGCCCTTTGCCCAGACCCTGGCCCGGGCCCGTACGGAAATGAAACAGGTGCGGGGAAAGGGAGTGAAGACCGATATCGCCTGCCCGAGCTGCGGCAAACCCATGACTATCCGAATCGGGAAAAACGGGCCTTTTCTGGCCTGTTCCGGATATCCGGAGTGTAAACAAACCCAGAATTTTATCCGGGATGAGAAAGGAAATATCCAGCCTGTTGCGGCCGAAGCCCTTCAAGTTTCGGATTCGGAAAAACAATGTCCCCAATGTGGAAAGCCCATGATCGTCCGTCAGGGACGGTTTGGGACCTTTTGGGCCTGTTCCGGATATCCGGAGTGTAAACAAACCCAACCCTTTTCATCCGCAGGAAAGGCCCCTGAGGCCTCTCCAAAGGTTACCAGCGACCAGACCTGTCCGAAGTGCGGAGGTCCCATGGTGGTGAAAAACAACCGCTTTGGAGGGACCTTTTTGGCCTGTGAAAAATATCCGAAATGTAAAGGGGCCTTGCCGGTGACTACCGAGTTCCCCTGTCCGAATCCCGCTTGCAGCGGGATGTTGGTTTCCCGGGTGGCCCGGAAAAAGGGACTCAAATTTTTCGGCTGCAGCCGCTTTCCCGAATGTAAATTCATGATCTGGGGAAAACCGGTCAAAGAACCCTGCCCGAAGTGCGGAGCCCCTTTCCTGGTAGAAAAGACGACCAAGAAAGAAGGAACGGTCTGGGCTTGTGCAAAAAATGATTGCGGGTATCAGCAGGGGAAAAAGGACGAATAAAGGGTGGAAGAAGTTATTTTATTTTAGTTTGCCAGGGTAGAAAGGCCTTCATGGTCCGGCCGATCTGCTGCAGCCAGGTCTGGGAGTAAATATAATTGACCATGAGACCGCAGGATTCAGTTAGTCCCCGGGGAAAACGATTGGCGGCGAAGTTCACATTTTTTAAGCTAATCGTGGCCCCATTTCCCAAATGGAAATTGGCTACCGGATTAAGGGGCTTTCCGCGCCGGTCTTTTTCCTGGGACAGATAAAAATAGGCTGTCTCCGTCAAGGGTTTTCTTAGTATTTCAAGGTAATCCGGATCATCAATCCACCTGACATCGGAAAGGATTTCCAAAAGGGCAGGGCTTAGATCGGCCTTTTTGCCTGATTTTGCCTGATGGCTTTCCAGGAGGGCTTGCCGGATTTTCTCCGGAAACAATTCCGTTAAACGATCCTGGTTCATCTGGAAGGAAACTTTTTCCCCCTTAAGAATTGGTTTAAAATACCTTTCCCAGAATCCGGGGATAGGGCTCAGAGTGGAAAAGGTTTTTATACCGGGATGGCTTTTCTCCAGGGTTTCCACAACCTGGAAAATCAGGATTTTTCCCAAACCTAAGCCGGCCAGGCCGTTTTGGGTATTGTTGATGGAGTAGAATATGGCCGTATCCGGGGTCTTTTTGCGCATTCCGGGGGCTTCCTGCTTTTCGATGATCTCATGGATGGAGGTGGCTATGCCCCGGGTAAGGGCCACCTCGATGAAGGTAATGGGTTCGTCGGGCATAAGGCGATGGTAGAGTCCGAAGCAGCGTCGGTCTCTGCCAAGACGACTGCCCATTTCTTCCAGACTGGCCATGGGATGGACCAGGTCATGCTCTTTCAGATAACGGATTTGGCGATAGGGGGAATCCAGGATGATTTCATTTAAGAACAGGAAGCCGCCCTGAAACCAGAGATTGAACAATTGAGCAATATCCTGATCCAGGGGCTCCAGGTTGAAAGAGTTTTGACGCTGGGCGGAAAGGACATCGGCCCGTAGATCCAGGAGAAAGTTCAATCCTCCGGAAATGTTCAGGAAGTTTCTGAAGATCTGGATTCTGGGAGAACCGATTTTCCGGCGCAGGGTGCTCAGGCTCTGGCCCCACAGAACCGGATCTTTCCCTTCATCGGCTAAAAGAAGGCGCAACTCCTTTTCAATATCTTTCTTGCCGACTTCAAATTGGCGGATGACCGCCTCAAAAAACCAGGGCCTTTCTTCCGGGAGGATTTCCCGGTAACGGTCCTGGAATCTTATCAAAAGATCGGGCGTAGCCTCTTTTTGAGAATGGATGTTTTTTAATAATTCGAGGAGTTCATCTATGTTTTTTAAAGAGGCCTTGCTTAATTCCATAAAAATCCCATCCGTACAATTTATATCCTTAATATAAAACTTTTTTCTATGGTTGCTTGTTTGCTCAATCTAATAGTGGAGGCGGCAAGCAATCCACACTTTTCCCATTCAGATATTTTATAATCTGTTTCAGAAATATAGTCTTGAGTCGTTACTCTGGCAACAAGGACGTCCTGATCCCCCGAATCGTATAAAACGACTGCTGGTCTTTTGGTTATACCTGCTAAATCTGAATGAGGAAATCCGACAAAAATTATATCTCCAAAGTTATAGATCATCATAGATAACGTCCTTTTCAGAATATCCCTTTAAAAATTGAGACGTCACAAAATTATTCCAATCTGCTTCTTCATCTCCAATAAAGAGCATAACTTTTACTTTATTCTTTTCCCGTAGTTTGTTTTTTAAATTCTCCGGGACTGAAAGATGTCCGTCGGGTAAAACTTCGGCCACATATTCATAAGTTCCCATTTAAAACCCCCTTGATTTAAATTAGTATCCATCCGGAAACCTCGCTTTCCGGATGAGGACTAATTATATTCTTTCAAATTTTGCTAAGGCAATAGCAAAGAATAAAGAATCGATAAAAAACCAATTTTAGGCCAAAAGTAAAAAAAGTCAAGTAAATTCATTTAATTGTATATTGGTAGTTGCTTGTTTGTCTGTTAAGGTTTATCATTCTATTACAAAATTTTTCCAAGAGATCGAATGATGTCTGAAAATCATTTTAACGGGATAACCATCATCGGCGGAGGGCTGGCCGGCTGTGAGGCTGCCTGGCAGACGGTAAAAGAGGGGGTTCCGGTCCGGATCCTGGAGATGAAGCCCCTGCGGTTTTCTCCGGCCCATGGCTCTTCTTTTTTGGCGGAACTGGTTTGCAGCAATTCTTTCCGCTCTCAGGACCCGGAGAGTGCGGTGGGGTTGTTGAAGGAAGAAATGCGCTATTTGGGCTCCATGGTTATGGAGGCGGCCCGGATCCATCAGGTCCCGGCCGGAAAGGCCCTGGCCGTGGACCGGGAGGGGTTCGCCAGAGAGATTACCTCAAGAATTGCCGCCCATCCCTTGATAGAGGTTATCCACCAAGACGTTTCCACCCTTCCTGAAAAAAGTCCGCTGATCCTGGCGACCGGCCCTTTAACTACGGACGAATTGGCCCAGGACCTTGGACGTTTGGTCGGTTCAAGGCACCTGCATTTCTACGATGCCATTGCCCCTATTGTCTATCTGGATTCCATTGATTTCAACAATGCCTATCGAGGTTCGAGATACGGCCATGGGGGAGCGGATTACATCAATTGCCCTATGGATGAATCGGAATACGCGGTTTTTCTGGAACAAATGCTTCAGGCGGAGCAAGTCCCCCTTCATTCCTTCGAAGATGTGCGCTATTTTGAAGGCTGTCTCCCGGTTGAAATAATGGCCCAGAGGGGCAGAGACACTTTACGGTTCGGCCCCATGAAACCGGTGGGATTGCCTGATCCAAAGACCGGAGAGATCCCTTTTGCCGTGGTTCAGCTTCGTCAGGATAACCAGGAAGGGACTTTATATAACATGGTCGGATTCCAGACCAAGCTTAAATGGCCGGAACAGGAGCGCGTCTTTCGTCTGATCCCCGGACTGGAAAAGGCGGAATTCGCCCGTTTGGGCAGTATCCATCGCAATACCTTTGTCAATGGACCGGAGGTTTTGTCATCAACCCTGCAGCTTAAAAAGGCTCCTCATATTATACTGGCCGGTCAGATCACCGGGGTGGAAGGCTATGTGGAATCGGCAGCCATGGGTATCCTGGCCGGGATCAATGCCTGCCGGTTTCTTCAGAATAAACCGTTGGTGATCCCGCCACCGACCACAGCCATGGGTGCACTGGTAGCCCACATCAGCCAAAAACCGAAAAAAGATTTTCAGCCAATGAATGTCAATTTCGGACTCTTTCCTCCCCTGGAAGGAAAGATCCCCCGTCGCCTTCGGGGAAAGACCTATTCCGAAAGGGCCTTAGCCGATCTAAAGGACTGGATGGCCGGGGAGGAATTGGTTTAATACGAAAAAAATTTTTGGCACGGATTTCACGGTTAAAGCCATGGGGTATCCATCGATCCTGTTAAGTCTGGATTGAGGGATGAAATGGTTAATCCGTGTGTCAGGTTTTGTGTCTTACCCGTGCCTAAATAAGCCTTTGACTGGTCTATTTTCATACTCCGTGGCGCCTCCCTGGGCGCATGAGGGCTTAATAGGGAATGGGTTTATTCTTTTCCACTTCCTCCTTCAAGGCAAATTTTTTCACTTTGCCCGATGCGGTCCTGGGGAGTGGTTCGGAGCGGATAATGTAATCCTTAGGCACTTTGTAGGCCGCTAATTCTGCGGTGCACAGTGCCTTTACTGCGCCTGTGTCCACCGACCGTCCCTCCTTGCAGACCATAACGGCGAAACCCACTTCCCCCCAGCGTTGATCCTCGACACCGATAACGGCCACCTCGGCCACAGACGGATCTTTCAGGATGATGTTTTCGATCTCGGCCGGATAGACGTTCAGACCGCCGCTGATGAACATGTCCTTTTTGCGGCCCCGGATATAGATATAGCCCTCCTCATCATATTCGGCCAGATCTCCTGTGTGCATCCACCCCCCGGCAAAGACCTCGCTGGTGGCTTCAGGCTTGTTCCAATAGCCTTTCATGGTGGCCGGGCTCCGGATGACGATCTCCCCCTTCTCGCCCGGAGGAAGACGGTTCATAGCTTCATCAACGATCAGCACTTCGCAATTGGTCACTGGCTTGCCGGCCGAGCCGATCTTTCGGACGGCATCCTCCTTTTTCATGTAGGTGGCGATAGAAGGGCCTTCGGACAGGCCATAACCCTGGAGCAGGGCGGTTTGGGGAATCAACCGGTGAAAGGCCTCGATCACCGTCACCGGCACCGGTTCGGCCCCGGTAAGGACGCTCTCCAGACTTTTCAGACCATATTTCGACAGTCCGGGGTAATCGATCAATTGCTTGACGATGGTGGGGACGAGAAGCACCCGGGTGACCTTCTCCTGTTCGATCAGGTCCAACAGGCTGCCGATCTCCAGCCCGCCGCTGGGCATGACGATCACCGTACCGCCCATCCAAAGAGTGGCCAGAGTGAAATCATGGAACCCGGCGACCCAGCACAGTCCGGGCACACAGAGATAATTTTCCCGGGGCGTGACTTCAAAATCGCCCACCTGGTGGAAGGAATTCCAGGCCACCGTCCCCTGGGTGTGCATGGCCCCCTTGGGAAAGCCGGTGGTGCCGGAAGTGTATTGCAAGAGGAAGAGATCTTCCGAAAGAACCTCTTCGAAAACCGGAGAGGCCTTGGCCTGATTAACCAGAACCGAATAGGAAAGGATAGAAGGGGAGGGTGCCGGCCCGCCGATGCAGATGGTATCCCTGAGTCCGGGGGTGCCGCCTTTGCCAGTATCCACCAGGTTCAATAGATCTTCACCCACCAGGAGTACGGAAGCCCCGGAATCGTTGAGGATGAACTCCACTTCTTTGGACTTGAGCAAAAAATTCACCGGTACCAGGACCGCCCCCAGGCCGGCCAGGGCGAAAAATATGTCAAACCACTCGGTGCAGTTTCGAAGGAGTACGGCCACCCGGTCGCCTTTACGGACCCCCAGGGACCGCAATCCATTGGCCAATTGATAGGCCCGGTCTCTCAATTGCCCATAGGTGACCCTCTCGTCTTTAAATATCACAGCCTCTTTGTTCGGGTTAATATGACAGCCCTGATCCAGACGTCTCAAAAAGTATCCGAAGTCCATCTTTTGGTTTCCTCCTCTGTAGGGACTCTGTATTGGCGGGTTAATACCCGCTATTATAAGGGATTTTCATGTTTCGTTGAACTCCCTGGGGTATGGGGATTTGGCGGATGTAGTGTAGAATGTTCAAAAGAACAGAGTCAAGTAAAAAAGGAGGTTAGGGGACTAAGAGGCCGCTTCCATGGTCTTGCAAATAAATAAACAACTCTGTATTATTGGAGCCATATCGAATCGAAGGGGGTTGCAGGATGGAAAACCAGTCTGATCTTTCACGGGAAAAAATAATTCAGGCCAAGATGCCGGAAGCGGAAACCGGAATAGAAATTAAAAAGTCCATTTGTGCAGTTTGTTTCGCCCACTGCGGGGTCAATGCCCATGTCCGGGACGGCCGTCTGATCAAGGTCGAAGGTACCAAAGAATACCCGACCAACGCCGGAAAGTTGTGCGGCAAGGGGATGTCCAACCTGCAGTATGTCTATCATCCCGAAAGGATTCAGACCCCACTGATTCGAAAAGGGCCGAAAGGCTCCGGGGAATACCTGCCCGTCTCCTGGGATGAAGCCTTGGACCGGATTGTCTCGGGCCTTACCAAGATAAAGGAAGAAACGGGGCCGGAATCGGTGGTCTTTTTTTCCGGCTATCCCAAATGGCTGCGGCCGTTCCTTAAGAGAATGGCCCATTCTTTCGGGTCTCCCAATTATTGTACCGAATCCAGCACCTGCTTCCTGGCAACAACTGTGGCTCATCAGTTGAATTACGGATATGGCGGTGCCGGTTTCGATTTCAAAGGGGCAAAATGCATTCTGAACTGGAGCATGAATCCGTTTAACTCGGCAACCCACCTGGTGCCTCGTTTTCTCAAGGCCCTGGAAAACGGTGTCAAGCTTATTGATGTAGGGCCTCTGGATACTCCTCTGAGCAGGAAGGCGGACATCCATCTCAAGCTCCGCCCCGGTACGTCGGGAGCCTTGGCCCTGGGAATGGCCAACGTCATGATAGAAGAGAGGCTCTTTGACCGGGAATTCGTGGAAAACTGGACCCTGGGGTTTGAAGCCTACCGGGCTTACGTGGAGGGTTTTTCCCCTGAAGTCACCGAAGGCATCACAGGAGTACCGGCCGATAAGATTATTGCCGCTGCGAGACTCTATGCTACGTCAAAACCGGCAGCCATGGTCAATAGTGCCAGCACCACGGTCCATCATACCAATGGGGTTCAAAATCATCGGGCCATTACTGCCCTGATCGGCCTGACCGGAAACTTCGATCGAAGAGGCGGAAACCATGTCGTTCCCGCATCCTATTATCATACGCCCACGGGACTGACCACCCGGGAAAGAGAATTTGAGCAATCCCGTCCATGGGAAGATATGGCCCCCCGTATCGGACAGGACCGCCATCCCCTATGGTGTAAGCTGACCACCGAAGCGCAGTCCACGGTCCTGCCCTTTCAAATCCAAAGCGGAAAACCCTATCCCATCAAGGCCGTACTGGGATTTGGTTTGAATTATCGTATGTGGCCGGGGTCTGATTTCATTAAAGAAAGCCTCGAAAAACTGGACTTTTTTGTGGACGTCGACCTCTTCATGACGGACAGCGCGAAACTGGCCGATGTTGTTCTTCCGGCCTGCAGTTCTTTTGAGCGCAATCAACTGGTCATTACCCCGGCCAGATATGCCCTATGGAACGAGCCGGTTATCCCGCCTGTGGGGGAATCCCGATCCGATGCAGAGATTATCCTGGCGTTGTCGCAAAGACTCAATCCTCAGGATACCTTGATGTCTCAAGGATACGAGGCCTGTCTGGACTGGATATTCGAACCGTCCCATATTAAAATGGCCGATATCAAACAACATCCCGGTGGATTCTTCCTGCCGGACCGCACCGAGACGCCCTATGAAAAATACAGGGTATCCGGGTTCCCTACGCCTTCCGGAAAGATGGAATTCACATCCACCCTGTTGAAAGAGGCGGGGATGGATCCCCTGCCGGTTTATAAAGAACCGGAACAAAGCCCGGTTTCCGCTCCGGAAATGGCCAAAGAATACCCTCTTATTCTCACCACCGGTTCCCGCCTGCCTATGCTGATGCACTCCAGAATGTACCGGATCCCTTCAACCCGGAAACTGCATCCCCATCCCACCGTTGACATCAACCCTCAGGATGCGCTGGTTCGTGGCATTTTACCCGATGAATGGGTCACACTGGTTACCCCGAGGGCCTCCCTTCGCGTCAAGGCCAATATAACCGAAGTGGTACCGCCCGGTGTCACTGGTATGTATCATGGCTGTCCTTCGGCGGATGTCAATCGGCTCATTGATCCGGATTACCGTGACCCCATCTCCGGATTTCCGGGATACAAGTCTCTTCTTTGCGAGGTAAAAAAGATTCAAGATCAAGGAGGTGACCGATAAGCCAAAATATTGTTCCATTATTGGTCGTGGATCAGGGATTAACGGCCTCGACCTCTAATCGAACCATTTTTATGTGAAATAAACCGTCAGCACCCATTGGAAATCGTTCGTTGTAAGCATTTATTAAATCATCGATAAAATTATTCCGCTGATTTTCCGGAATTCTTTCCGTATAAGGCAGCCAGGTCGTTCTAATCCAACCGGCCAATCCCTCCCTCCCTTTGTGGGCCATATCTTTGGGAATCAGCTCTACCCGTTTTGGGCTCAGCCCCACGGTTTTCAGCCACTGTTTATATTCATCGGGGGAACAAAAAGTGTAAGGAAATGAAAAACCATCAAAATAGGGCTGCCATTTTCCGTTTTGTATGAGTGCTTCAATAGAGGCAATAATATCCCGGGCATTTCCTTGGCCGCCCATCTGGAATACTATTCTGCCGGATTTTTTTAAACCTTCTTTAACTCCTTTTAATACCGCCATTTGGTCTTTTACCCAATGGAGAACAGCATTTGAAAAGGTAATATCGAATTGCTTTTTAAAATTGAGTTTGGTCGCATCCAAAAGGACAAAAGACAAATTGGGATATTTTGATGGAGGGAAATTTTTTTGGGCAAGGGTTATCATATCCGGAGAGCTGTCTATGCCTGTGACCTTTCCATTTCTCAACCGGGAACTTATCAGGGCAGAAACTTTCCCGTCCCCGCATCCGATATCAAGAACCGATTCTTCTCCGTTAAGGCCAAGTTTTTTAATCAATTCTTGAGCCCATTCATATTGAACGGAGGAATGTTTACAGTAATCGTCGGAATTCCACGAATAGGTTTTTGGATTCATATCTTTTCTCCAAGTTCTCTGAGGCATGTATCGTCTGCGCCGTATTTAATAGAGAAGGGATACGGTGATTTTATGTTTGTTCCCTATCGAGAACTTTAACATTATAGGACCATAAAATTTAATTGCAAAATATTTGTCACCATATGGAAACCAGGAGGAATTCCCGCTCCCATTTTTCTTCTTGACCCGCCCTTTTTTTTATCTTAGAGTTTTTCCGATAGAGCTATTTTTCATCATCAAAAAAATTCCTGCACAGGTTGATCAGAGAAGGTCCTATGAGAAGAACGTTTGAAAAGCCGGAATTTACGGCCACGGCCATGTCCTTCGTTCCCTACCGGGAGACGCAAAGGGGTGTGGAGGCTATTCTCAAAAACTTCCCGGAGGCGCCCTGTCTTCCGGTCATGACCCGGAGTATTCGGTGGATGCTTGAGGGAATGCCTTGTCTGGTTTTTGATCGTGAAAAAAGGCGGATCCTGCTCGATCTCTCACCCGCCAGGGAAGGAGAACTCCTCGAATTCTACAACCGCTATGAAGCCAACGACCTGGATTATTTCGCTATCCAACCGGAGACGGCCCCCTTCCTCTATGCCATGATAAATGCCCTGAGCCGGAAAAGACCCCAGGGGCTTAAATGGGTCGTCTTTCACACCGCCGGGCCCCTGATCCTGGGGGATACTATTAAAATGGTCGACGGGACCCCCTCCATCCATAACGAGACCCTGCGGGATATGCTGATAAAGGCCAGCAATATGAAGGCCCGGTGGCTGGAAAGAAAGATCAGGGATGAAGTGCCCGGTGTCGAGATCGTCGCCGATCTTCCTGAAACGACGTTGGTGAACTTTACCTCCGCTGGGGGGACCGGAACCCGGGACGAGATCATAGCTGCCATCAACGGAAGTTTTGAAGCCATGGACTGCCTGACCTGGATCCACTGCTGCGCCAATGTGGACTGGTCTCTGCTCACCCAAACGACGACCGATGTCATTAATTTCGATGCCTATCAGCACGCGGATAAAGCAGCCCTCTATGCCGGAGACTTTAAGCGTTTTTTAGAGCGCGGCGGTATGATCGGCTGGGGGATCATCCCTGTTTCCGGGGAGGTGCTGGAAAAGGAAACCCTGGAAAGCCTGTTGGACCGGCTTCAAAAGGGAATGGCCCTCTTTGTCAAGGCCGGCATTGACGAAGCCTTGCTGGCCGCTTCTTCCTGGATAATCCCCTCCTGCGAGACCGTTCTATTAACTCCCGACCAATCGGACCGGGCCTTCGAACTGACACGGGAGATCTCCCGGGTCATGAGGGTCAGATACGGATTCGAGGACTGAGGAAAGTCCCGGCCTTTTTTTTACTTTTTCAGGGGTGAGGTTTCCTTATTTTCTGTTCTTCTTCTGGTGCACCCTTATCATTCAACATAATTAACGCCCGACCTCCGAAGTGTGCGATGCATCAGATAACTTTCCAGTCCAAACAGGATAAGGGCTGCCCAAACCAGTCCGAAGCCGATGAACCGGGCAACGCTAAACGCCTCCTGGAAGACCAGGACGCCGATCAGGAATTGTATCGTCGGGGCAATGTATTGCAGAATGCCGGCCACAGAGAGCGGGATGCGCCGAACGGCCGATGCAAACAACCACAAGGGAATGGTGGTGACCAGTCCTCCGGCGGCCAGCAGAAGATCGGTGGCCGGGCCGCTATGCAGAAAGACCCCTTGACCGACCCGGTCGGCATAGGTCAGGTAGATAAGCACCGGCAAAAGCAGGATGCCTGTTTCCAGGGTCAACCCGTGAAGGGAGCCGAGGGGGGCGACCTTTTTGATCAGCCCATAGGTGGCCCAGGAAAAGGCCAGGGTCAGGGCGATCCAGGGCAGGGAGCCATGGGAGAAGGTCAAATAGAGGATGCCCAGGGCGGCCAACCCGACAGAGACCCATTGACAGGGTCGAAGGCGTTCACGCAGGAAAATAACTCCCAGCAATACGCTGAGCAGGGGATTGATGAAGTAGCCGAGGCTGGTCTCGACGACAAAACCGGCATTGACCGCCCAGACGTAAGTAAGCCAGTTGATCGTGATCAATCCCGCCGCCGGGACGTACACAGACCATACCCGAGGCCGCAAAATAGCCCTGGTAAAAAGCATCCCTTGCCGTGACAGCAGGACCAGGACGGATAACGAAAGGAAAGACCAGAAGATGCGATGGCAGAGAATTTGTACCGCCGGGACGTGGTGGAGCCATTTCCAATAAATAGGGAAAAGGCCCCACAGGCCGTAAGCCCCTATCGCATACCAATGTCCTCTGTTCATTCGGCTTGAGATTCAACGACTATTATCAGGTTCAAAACAGGGTTTCCAACCATTCTTTGACTTCCGGTGGAAGAGGATAAACGCCTTTGGCGTGATCGCAACAATGCCGGAATTTCTCGGGAAGCGCGATTTCGTATAGACTTTCCGATCCATCCTTGGTCATCTTCTGCAAACGGACCTTATAGGGCTCTTGCCAGGTGTCGATGGAAAAATAATAGGTCTCCTTTTCTGAATCGACATAGCGCCCGGAATAACCGGTGTTGCCCCATTCCAGATAACAGGCCACGGCGTCCGCCGGACCCATCTCCCAATCAATCGCCAGATTTTTAAACTGCGACAATTCGCCCACTGGATTTCTCTCCGATACTAAATAATGTGTCGTTCAGGGATAGGACTGCTCTTTCGAACACCCGGCAATGCATTATTTTTTCAAGATCTCTGCTACCCGAGATCGGACATAACCTGGAAACCGTTTCCCGTATTCCTCAAGAAGGTTGGACGACAAATGTTTTAGATTGGTATGCGCGGGCTTTTTGTTGGGCAAGATATTGTTCCATGTTTCTTAACAATAATGTTAAGAAATATGGAACTTAATGCCAACCTTTAAATTTAACGGATTATCCCTAAAATTCTTATAAATAATTAATAATAGGTTGACAAATATTTTGCAACAATTAAATTTTATGGGCATACTGGTCGAATAATCTCTGCCTTGCATGCCCCTAATTAATCGATTAAAATAGCCGGCAGCACTTCCGGTTCCTGCGAGGGCGGGGCCGGGCTTCGGAAGGCGACTAAGTACAAAGCGCCAGGGCTCTCATTTTTTGCCGCATGTTTGACTCCTGGGGGGATGATGACAAAGGTGTGATGATTTGCAATAAGGGATTTTTGAACCTTCTCTGAATCCGGGTCCTGCCAGGCCAATAGAATGGGACCGCCGCAAAAAAACAGCCACTCCGTAACCTGGGGATGAACATGGTTTCCCCGGATGGTCCCGGGTTCCATGGAAACGGTATGGAAGGTGGTCCAGTCGATTTCGATCTGAGGAATCAGAGAAAGATCTTTAAAGGGAGCGAAAGACCAGCCCCGGGGTTCGAGACGAAAATTTTCCTGCAGGGAAACTATCTTTAATGAAGGCATAACCATCCCCTTTAATTTATTTAATTTCATGAACTCATCAAAACCAATCCTGATCATCCACCAGGGTGCCCTGGGAGACCTGATCATGTCTCTGCCGGCCCTTTATTCTATGCGTTTATTCTATGGGGAAAGGCCCTGGACCATGGCCGGGAACCCGGAAACCCTGGCCCTTTTGCATCGCCGTTTTTATGCCCAGGAAGTTGTTTCCATCCATCAAAAAGATTGGGCCGGGCTTTTCCAGGAAAAATTAAAGGTCCCGGATCGATTCCGAGATTTCCTATCCTCTTTTCAGAAAGCCTATCTTTTTTCTGCAAATAAGCCTGAAGTCCTGATTCAAGGTCTGGCCTCTGCCGGATTGGCAAAGACGGTCTGGATACCTTCTTTTCCGGATGTGCAACAGAATCTCTCTCTTCAAAGTCTTCAAAAAGAAATTTTAAAATCCGAAAAGATCCCCTGGGTTGAATCAGAGAAAACCATCTTCCCGGCTCCGGATGATCTCCGGGAGGCCAAGGAATATTTGCGTCGAACCCTTAAATCGGGAGAAGGGTTGCCCCTTTGGGCTATGCATTCCGGCAGCGGAAGCCCTCACAAGAACTGGCCGCTGGAAGGTTTTTTAGAAGTAGCCCAGGAACTCCGCTCCTTAAAAAAGGCCCAGCCTGTTTTTCTTATGGGACCGGTCGAACAGGAGACCTCACCGGAAACAGTCGAAACGATTAAGGCCCGGGGTTTCCCGATCCTTGGGGGTATGACCTTGCCGGTTCTGGCCGGGGTATTGAGTCAGTGTGCCGGTTATCTGGGCAATGATTCCGGCGTCTCCCACCTGGCCGCGGCCCTGGGTCTTCCCACAGTCGTTCTTTTTGGTCCCACCGATCCCATCTTCTGGGGACCGAAAGGGAAAAAAGTCAGGATCCTTTCCCCTTCTATTGCATGCGCACCCTGCGCGGAGGACATGAGGAGATCGTGCACTGAAAAAACCTGCCTGACCGATTTAACCGTCCAACAGGTCCTGGAGATCATTTGTCCTGTAGAAACGATTTTCAGTTGAAACTCGTAAAGAGTCGTCACCCCGGCCCTGCCATCTGTGGGGTAAACTCCAGCCGGGGTCCAGGAGAGGAGATTATAACCGTCTAAAAACACTAGATTCCGGCTTTCGCCGGAATGACGCAACGCGGATTTCAGCGATTTTTTTAAGAATCCATCATTTTTTATGTGGCCATCAAATTTTAGGCTTAACTAACTGAATCTATGCTGATTTGATTGGGTATCTCTGGTTATCCAATAAAAGGATGAACCCCCCGGCATCATTTTCGGTAATATATCCGGCGATCTGATAGTAGGCCGGCCTGAGGAATCGGGCCGGGAATCGACCCTTTTTGACCTGACAATAAAGGACACTTTCCTTATTAATCCTCAAGGTCTCAGGGTCGAGTTCTTCCTGGGAGTCATCATTCAAGGTCAGCCGGATCTGTTCCCGCGCCTCAGGACCCTCCCTGACCAGATCCACCTGCCGGACCACCAAAGGGGTATCTTCTACCTCGAGATAGCATTTTTGGTTGTTGAGGTGGACAATAAAGAGGCCGTCTTCCGTTTTCTCCAGACTTTGGATCAGCCAGAGGAAGATGGGCCGATGGATGATCTCCGCTCCTTGATGATACCATTTCCCTTCTTTGCTTACAAAGATCAGGCAGGGAGGTAACGGATTGCTGTTCTCAATCATAATTCTCCATTTAAAAATTCTTTTTACTGTCCAGAAGCAAGGTCACCGGTCCATCATTAATCAGATAAACCTCCATCATCTCCTGAAAACGGCCGCCGGCCACGGGGACACTTTTCTCCCTGGCCTTTTCCAAAAACAGGTTGTACAGGGGTGCAGCCAGAGCAGGGGAGGCCGATTCGGAAAAGGAAGGGCGCCGGCCTTTCCGGCAATCTCCCCAGAGGGTAAATTGAGAGACCACCAACAAGGCCCCGCCCGTTTCGATCAAGGAAAGATTAAACTTCCCCTGGGTATCGGAGAAGATACGGAGATTAAGGACCTTTTCCACTAAATAATTTACATCGGTTTTGGTATCTTCTCTGCCTACACCCAAAAAAACCAGCAGACCCGGGCCGATTTCCCCGACCGTCTCCCTATTGACCGTAACCCGGGCTTCCTTGACCCTCTGAACAATTAGACGCATGGTTTGTTCCTTTAAATACGAAAATAGATTTTTAACCGTCATTGGCCTCTGTGGGGCGCTGTAGTGGCGGGTTTAAAACCCGCCCCTACGACGGCGGTATTTTCATGCTTCGTGGTGCTTCCTGGGGCATGAGGGTTTAGTATGGGAATATGCCTTTCAGACGCAGATGAACGCAGATTTTCAAGATTTCCCATATAGAAAACTAATAGAATAATTATCTGCGGATATCGGCGAAAATCTGCGTTCGAATTTCATTTCTGTAACACGATCATCAGACATCTTATTTAGCATAATGATCAAAGGCTGTCAAAATTTCCTAAGGAAAAATGGATTTATCGGTTTGATTGGTTTAAGATATTTATGTGTCGATCAATACCAACAACTGGAACCGGATTCGGTATTCTTTTTATGCGCCTTTTTACGACCTGGCCGCCCGATGGTTTGCTGCCCAGAGACATCGTTCCATTGCGCTGCTGGATTTGAAATCCGAAGAAAGGGTGCTTATTGTAGGTGCCGGGACAGGATTGGATCTGGAGTTTCTTCCTAAGGATATCAGCATAGAGGCCAATGATATCACCCCGGCCATGGTGCAGCAATTGGCCCGGCGAGCCAAAAGACTCGGCTTGAAGGTAAAAGCCGATGTGATGGATGGGCAGAATCTTCAATATGATCCGGAGTCTTTTGATGCGGTTATCCTCCATCTTATTCTGGCCATCATTCCTGACCCCATCCGCTGTATTCAGGAGGTGGAACGGGTCTTGAAGAAAGGGGGGCGGGCCGTCATTTTTGATAAATTTCTTCCCGATAACCAAAAACCTTCTTGGGGGAGGAAGTTATTAAACCTCTTTGCCAATGTAGTCGCCACCGACATCACCCGCCAGTTAGGTCCTATTCTCGGCCGCACTTCTCTGGAAATTATCCATGAAGAACCAGCCGGGTTTGGAGGTTTTATTAAGATCGTTTTGGTTCGTCGGTGTCCAGGGTAGGCGGGCATGAGGGGATAGCCCTGTCGAATTATAACGATTAGGCGGTGGAAGAGGCGTTGAGATAGGCTTGATACCGTTTTTCCACCTGGACAATATAATTGCGGGTCTCCCTGGGCAAGCCGTGAGGATTTTTTTCCACATTACCCATACCCCAATTATAGGCGGCCAGGGCCAGATTCAAATTGCCCTGGTAACGGTCCATCAATTGGCTTAAATACCGGGTCCCGGCTTTGATATTTTGAACCGGATCAAAGGGATCGGTTACCCCCAAATCAGCGGCGGTTCCGGGCATCAGTTGCATCAAGCCCTGGGCACCGGCCGGGGAGACGGCTCGGGGATTGCCGTTGCTTTCCACGGAAATGATGGCCTTGATCAGTGCCGGTTCCAGCCCGAACCGGCTGGCGGACTTTTGAATGATTTCGTCAATTTCTTGTCCCTTTGGACTGACTGCCGGCAGCGCGGCTTCAACTTCCGGAAGGGGCTTTACCGGATCGGGATGGGACTGTGCCGAACCCTCCATGAAGAGAGGAAAATGGGGGAAGGCGGATGACCGGTCTGTCCGGCCTTCTTTGGATAAAATAGATTCTATTGTTTTTATTAAAAAATCGAGGACTACCTGTTCCAGAGATTTTGTTGAATTGTTTTCCTGATTCAGGATATCTTGAAAGGGGTTAGATGATCCGGAGAAGGACGTTGGGATAGAAGGTCTTCGGTCAATGGTTTTTATGAGGTTATTAAAATAAAGTGGCTCAATCATGGTATTTATATTTTGCAAATAGTGTGCCTGTCAAATTGGATGGACTTATTACAAGTTTGTCAAATTTGACAAGTTCGTAAAAAGTACGAAAGCACCCATTTTCGTCATTCCCGTGAAAACGGGTCCCGCTCTTGGCGGGATTGATAGGTTAGGATTAGCCTGGATTCCCGCCTGCGCGGGAATGACGGTTTTTACATAGTCATCAAATTCAATGACCATGGAAAAAACGTCATTCCGGAAAAACCGTTATTCCGGCAAAAGCCGGAATCCAGGAGCTATTCTGTTGTGACGAGAAATTCTTTTTGACAGTTTGATCGTTTTCAGATAGAAAAGGGTAGCAATTTAATTTGAAATTATGGTGCCAAGGCCTTGGCTATGAAAAACCCCTCAAATAATTTAATCGAACGATTACAGCCTGATATAGATAGGGTTAATTTTTATCTGGAAGATAATCTTAAATCCCATGTGCCTTTAATTTCAGAAATCAATCAGCATATCCTGATCGGGGGCGGAAAGAGACTACGGGCCTTGCTATTTGTTCTTTGTTCGCGTCTCGGTGGCGATTCCAGTGAACAGGCCTATTATTTTTCTTCTATATTCGAATACTTGCATGCCGCCACCCTGCTTCATGATGATGTTATCGACAACGCCGCGGTAAGAAGGGGGAAGGCCTCAGCCAATACGGTTTGGGGGAATTCGCCTTCGGTTCTGGTTGGAGATTTTTTATTGGCAAAATCGTTCTCCCTGGCGGTAGAAACTCAGAGCCTGAAGATTTTAGAGGTTCTCTCGGAAACCACAACGCGAATGGCCGAGGGAATGGTCCTGGAATTGATCCATAGCCACGACTTTAATGTTTCGGAAGAGATCCAGCGTGAGATAGTAATCACCAAGACGGCCATTCTCATCTCTGCCGCTTGTCAAACCGGGGCCATCTGGGGAAAATCCACCGAAGAGGAAGCCGAAGCCCTGGCCCGATATGGTCTGGAACTTGGCATTGCCTTTCAGCTTGTTGACGATCTTTTGGATTATACGTCAACGCAAGAAGATTTCGGCAAACCGGTAGGCAATGACTTTAAGGAGGGTAAGATCACCTTGCCGCTTATCTATGCCTTGAGGGGCAGCTCTGATCAAGATAATAATAAAATCAAAGAGATATCTCAAAAAGATCAATATTCTAATGAAGATTTCAGGACTATTTTTAACCTGGTCAAAGACTCCGGTGGTCTCGATTATACTCGAAAAAAGGCCATTGAAGCCAAGGATAATGCTAAAGGGTTTCTTCAAAAATTCAAACCAGGCGAGAACCGGCAGATCTTGATCGAATTGGCTGATTTTGTGATAGAACGGAAAAAATAAAATGCCTAACAAGGAAAATTTAAAATGATCCGATATGAATTAGCCCCGGATATAGAATCGAAGCTGAAAAGAATTGCCCGGAGGTTGAAGATGGACCATATTGACTTGAATCGGGTCAAAGGGGTCCGCAGTTACGGCTCCACGAGCAGTGGGGTTATCGCCAGATGTCATGCCCTGCCCAAAGTAATGCAGCTTGCTCTGGACATGGGAGCCCATTATGTCATAGAGATTTTAAATGAATCTTACGACCGATTATCCAAGGAAGAACAGGTTAAGATCCTGATCCATGAATTGATGCATATCCCGGAGACCTTTGGAGGGGGATTCCGCATGCACCGGGACCATGTAACCCGAAAAAATGTCGAAAAATTATATAAGAAATTTATAGGGGAATAAGTAAAGATATTAATCTTCCGGCTCAGAGGCGTCATAAAGCAAGTTATTCACCATGGAATGCAAGATGCCGGCTAAATAGATCTCATCACTGATATCGGAAGAAAGGGAGTGATAAACGCCCTCCTTATCCATATAAAAAACAATAAGTTCCTTTATATTTTCCTGCTCTTCGCTTACCCTGTCCAGTATATCCACAACCTGTTTTTGGGTTCTATCAATATGAATAAGTTTACCTTTTTTCTCTTTCATCCAACCTGCTCCTCAACTTAGTTCGAAAATAGATTTTTGGCACGGATTTCACGGATTACACGGTTAAAACCATGAGGGTTTAGTACGAAAATAAAGTTCCAAGATGCAAGTTTCAAGTATAAAAAACTTTGGACTTTGGATCTTGGACCTGCTTGTCTCCCCCTTGGGCCAGGTGCAACTCGTTAGATCTCGTTTTCCAGCGACAGGGTCATAAAATCTTCTGCCAGGCGGATCTTTCCATTATATTCCTCTTTACAGGGACCGATGAGGTCCTGGCCATCGCATTCGGGATAGAAATGGGTCAGCACCAATTGTTTGACCTCGGCCTCCCGGGCGATCCTTCCGGCCAGGGAGGGGGTCAGATGCCCCTCCATCTTTTGACCCTCAGGGAAAGAACATTCCAATACCAGTAAATCCGCCTTTCTGGCCAGTTCAACTATGGAAGGAGAATAATCCGAATCGCCGGAAAAGACAAGTACCTTTCTATCGGGCAGGGTGAACCGAAAGCCTATACTCGACGAGGTATGGGATACCGGTCCAGTTTCGAGAAAAAATGAGGGAAACTTTTTTTCCAACGTCCTGTCCTGGGGAAGAGGAGTATGGATCAGAAGACCTAAAGGTAATTCGATCCAATGGCCATAAAGCCTTAAAAGATTTTTATAAAAGGCTTCGAAGTCGGTTCCCGCCAGGAGATGAAAGGGCCGTCTTTTAATCAAATAAGGGGGATATTTTGTTCCAAATAAAAAAGAAGCCAGATCGATACTGTGATCCGGATGGAGATGGGTCAAAAGAATATAATCTATTTCGGTAATCGGTACGGAAACTTTGGCTAATTGCCGTAAGGTTCCAGGACCGATATCAATGAGCAGGTTCGTTTCAGGAAGTTTCAGCAGGGCGGCGGAAGATCCGCGTTCGGCAGAAGGAACTCCGGTCCCTGTTCCTATAAAGATCAATTGTGTTGCATGGTTGGACATCTATTCTCGCCCTATTCTTTAAAAAATGACAGGGACCTGATAAAACTCTATCCAAAGATATTTGAACTTCTGGAATCCAGGAGCTAGGAGCCAGAATTCAGAATGAGGATCAATCCTTAAAGGGATTTTGGTTTTATTCTGGATTCTAAGCATCGCAAGCTATCAAAACCAGTTTATAAAATTCTGCGAGATAAATTCTCAGATACAGCGCCCGAGATCTATTATATTTCAGTCACGATGTACTTGTCGATCATGAATTCCGGGTGATAGGACATTTTGGCTTTTCGTAAGCCCTGGATCCCCAAGTCTTGCTCTCGATTGACATAGGGGATAAGACTCCACTCCTGTTCTAAAAACTGTTGCTGGATTAAAGGATAAAGGCCGGAAAGTTCCGGATTGCCTTTTTCAATATGAATGACTACGGTCTCCGGGTTTAACAGTTCCCCCAGGGTAAAGGCCTCTACCTTTCCCTGGATTCGAATCACCCCCCCTTTATAATTCAAGAGATCGATATGCGTAAGGGCTTCAATAATGGCCTGTTCTTCACTTAACAGACTCGGAGATTCGATACATTGTTTCAACCGGCACCACTCTTCCTGCAGATTTAGGCATTCAATAATCAATTCCGGTGTCAGGGGGAGGTATTCCCAATGGTATTTTTTATTAAATCGATTGATATGGTTTTTCAGGGTATGGTATTTGTTTCCCGAAAGACGGATCAAGTTTTTGGTCAGGTAGCAATAATCACTGTTGTTCCGATCGAGAACAGCCTTTAGATTCGAAAGGGGAGAAAGGTCCTTCAGGACAGACTCAGGAAGCCGTGCGAAGCGTGCGGGATATCCCTGTTTTTTTAGATAGATCAGGCAATCGGCGGCCCAGGATTGAACATCCCCTTTACCCAGTGGAGGAAATAAAAAGGGCATTTTATCGGGCGGTTGTGCAAGAAATGTCAGAAATCCCTTATGGAAAGAGATCTTAAATTGATAATAATGCCTCCAAATAAAAAGGTTCGTAAAAGTCAATTCCGAGATTTCCGGGGGATAGCGCCTAAGGAAATCTTCAATAAGGGTTTGATGCTTGAGGGCAAGATCTTCAAAAGTCGGAAACATGATCAGGCTGGCCACCATCTCCTCATGACTTCAATCTGCAATCCGGATTCTGCTGACCGAATTTAGGTGAAGGGCCTTCAGGTTCTCTACGATCTCATAGGGAATTTTTAAATTCCCATTGCCGCAAAGTAGGTCCGCTTTTTCCCTGTTGTTCCCGTGAAAATCGCTTCCCCCTGTGTATACCAGTCCCAATTCCTTGGCCAGCAATAAATAATACCGGGTTTGTTCCTCCGTATGTTCAGGATAAAAAACTTCCATTCCATCTAGACCCTTGGCCTTTAAATCTTCAACCAATACTTTAAGGTCCCTTAAAGAAGGATAATTTAAGGTAAAGGGATGGGCCAGGACCGGGATTCCCCCTGCTCGCAGGATCAGGGAGATGGCCTCAAGCGGAGAAAAACGAAATTTTTCCTCATAGGCCAAAGCCCCTTTGGTCAAATATTTTTGAAAGGCCTCTTTGAGAGAAGAGACGGCCCCGAGCTGAAGAAGGGCCTGGGCAATGTGAGGGCGACCGATCTGTCCCTTGGCCAGGACCTGGATTTGATCGAAGGTAATGGGGATCCCCAGGGCTTGAAGCTTTGCGATGATCTTGGGATTTCTTTCCCGTCTGGCTTCCTGAAGCCTGTGGAGTTCCTGGTTCAGGGCCGGCTCCGAGGGATCGATGTAATAACCAAGGATATGCATCGTCCCTCCCGTATATTGGGCACTGATCTCCAGACCGGGGATGACCTCAAGATCATTTTCTTCTCCGGCGGCCATGGCCGCTTCAAGGCCTTCAACGGTGTCATGATCGGTCAGGGAAATGGCCGCCGCCCCTTTTTTTTTGGCATATTTGACCAGTTCCTGGGGAGAGAGGCTGCCATCGGAGGCCGTAGAATGGGTGTGGAGATCAACCAACCTTTTCAATGAATTTCCCCTTTTGATTCTAACCAAAGATATTTGGTATCTGTTTAGCTTTTTTAAAATTTAAATATTTTTTTAGACAGGATTTACAGGATTACCTAGATTTTGGTGCCTTTCCGGAAGAAAGGCACCAATCCGAACCGTCCTGCGGACAGAAGTCATAGTTTCCAGTGGAAGTGGATCGAGTTTGCTCAGTGTCCTCCAGAGCCTTAATAATAAACATGTAAATCCTGTTAATCCTGTCAGACCGTAACCCGTATTCATCTTTTGCAGGCTGCGGCTTTATGGCAGAGGGCCAGATTAAAGACCTCGTCCATCCGTTCCACAAAATGGAATTTTAGTCCTTTTTTTAAATGCGGAGGAATCTCTTCCAGATCTTTTTCATTTTTTTTGGGCAGTATTATGGATCCAATCCCGGCTCTCTTGGCTGCCAGGACTTTTTCCTTGATCCCTCCGACCGGCAGGACCAAACCGCGCAGGGTGATCTCACCGGTCATGGCCAGATCGCCCCGTACCGGCCTATCGGTTAAAAGAGAGGTCAGGGCCGTCATCATGGCGATTCCGGCCGAAGGGCCGTCTTTAGGGATGGCCCCAGCCGGGACATGGACATGAATATCGTTTTTTTCGTAGAAATCTTCCTCGATGCCTAATTGAGCGGCTTTGGAACGGATGTAACTCATGGCGGCCCCGGCCGACTCTTTCATAACCTCCCCTAACTGACCGGTTAAGGTCAAGGTTCTTCGGCCGGGCATTTTGGTGGCCTCGACAAAAAGAATATCGCCCCCGGCCTGGGTCCAGGCCAACCCTGTCGCTACCCCCGGTTCCTGGGTCCTTTCGGCAATCTCGGAAAAGAAATGGATCGGCCCCAGATATTGATGCAGATCCTCCGGGGAGATCTTCTTCCCTTTTATTTTTCCTTCGGCTATTTCTTTGGCTACCCCCCGACAAACAGAAGCGATCTCCCGTTCCAGATTTCGAAGGCCGGCTTCCCGGGTATAGGAACGGATAATGGTTTGAAGGGCCTTTTTATTAAAGGTAAGGTTTTTTTCAGTCAGGCCGTGTTCTTTTATTTGTTTGGGGATTAAATGTTTATGAGCGATCTGAATCTTTTCTTCTTCAATATAACCGGACAGATCCAAGACTTCCATGCGATCCCGCAAGGCCGGAGGAACCGTATCCAGGATATTGGCCGTGGTGATGAACATGACCTTGGAAAGGTCGAATTCTACTTCCAGGTAATGATCTGAAAAAGTGGAATTCTGTTCCGGATCCAGGACCTCCAAAAGGGCCGAGGAAGGATCACCCCGGAAATCGGCGCCGACCTTGTCGATTTCATCCAAAATAAAGACCGGATTATTGGAGCCGGCCTTCTTCAAACCCTGGAGGATTCTCCCGGGCAAGGCCCCGACATAGGTGCGACGGTGTCCCCGAATCTCGGCTTCATCGCGAACCCCACCGAGGGAGAGGCGGACGAATTTTCTGCCCAAGGCCCGGGCAATAGAACGCCCCAGAGAGGTCTTACCCGTGCCGGGAGGGCCGGCAAAACAGAGGATGGGGCCTTTCATGTCCGGTTTGAGCTTTCGAACCGCTAAGTACTCCAGGATCCTTTTTTTGACTTTTTCGAGATCAAAATGATCCTCATCCAGTACCTTGGCGGCCGCTTCAATATCCAAATTATCTTCGGTTTGAATCCCCCAGGGAAGTTCGGTCAGCCAGTCCAGATAGGACAGGGCTACCGTATATTCCGGGGAGGAAGGGCTCATCCTGGCCAAACGATTCAGTTCCCGTTCGGCTTCCTTGGCGGCCGCCGGAGATAACTTTTTTTCCACTATTTTTTTCCGGTATTCTTCAATCTCTAAGGATTTTTCATCCTTTTCCCCTAACTCCTTTTGGATGGCCTTGAGTTGTTCCCGAAGATAATATTCCCGCTGGGTTTTATCGATCCCGTCTTTAACTTCCGATTGGATCTTCTTCCCTAATTCCAGGACCTCTAATTCTTTCGTCAGGATAACCGTTAATTTTTGAAGCCTTTGTTTAACCGCCAGGGTTTCCAGGATATCTTGTTTATCTTCTTTTGAGACGTTCAAAATGGAAGCGATCATATCGGCCAGGGAGCCGGGGTCTTCAACGCTTTGGGCCAGGAGACCCAATTCGGAAGGCAGATAGGGGGACAACTCCAGGACTTTGGTAAAGAGCCCCCTGGCGCTGTTTGTCAAGGCATCGGTTTCGATATTCGATTCCAGGAGGTCCTTGAGGATTTCGATCCGGGCCTTGAAATAAGGGGAAGTTGCCGTGAATTCGGTGATCTTAAACCGGGAAAGGCCCTGGACCATCAACCGTACCCCGCCTTCAGGGACCTTGGCCATTTTCAAAATGGAACCCACGGTTCCATATCCATACAGGTCATCGGAGGTCAGGGGGTCGTGGCCTTTGCCTTGAATCATAATCAGTCCGATCAAGTGGTCTTTCATCAGGGCCTCATCCACCAATTGGATCCAGCTTTTTTCCCAGATCATCAGGGGCATTACCATCTTGGGAAACAAAGCAACATCCATGACTGGCAGGAGGGGTATTTCTTCCGGTATGGTCAATACTTGGGTTTGAAGGGGTATGGCCGTTTCGGTGATTTCCATGGGCTGCTCCTTATATTTAGACCGAAATTTATTCAGATTGAACGGGAATGGTTTTTTTAAGCGGCCGCTTTTTGGGTAAGACCACAGTGAGCAGACCGTCCCGGTAATGGGCTTCAATCTTCGATTCATCTATCAGAACGGGCAGTTCAAAGGTCCGCTCAAAGGAACCATACTCGATTTCCATTTGGAGGTATCGAACGGCATTGGCCATTGGAGGCCCCTCTCTTTTCCCCGAAAGATGAACCAGGTTTCTTTTTACGGTAACCTGGATTTCGTCTTTTTTTAAACCGGAGACCTCGGCAATGATCATAAAGGACTCCGGCGTCTCGAGGATATCCATTTGGGGGGACCACATCCTTTGATCCAGCAAAAAGCGGGGGCTTATTTGATACAGCATATCATCCATCAAACGCCTCATTTGACCGTGAAGTCGGGAAAAATCGCTAACCACTTTTGCTCCTCCTTTCCCTTCCCGGTGTGAACACCTGGAAAGGCTTGCCTGATAGATAAAAACAACATTTTTTATTATAAGGATTGTAAAAGCGTTTGTAAAGAAAAGGGTTTAAAATTTTTGGCTTGACAGGGTTTGTGAGAGGTGGGAGATAATACTGACCAAAGACATTTGAAATTCTGGAATCCAGGAACTCCTGAATTCTAAGTATCGCAAGAGTTGCGCGTTGCGAGTTATCAGAGGAAACCTTAAGCTTTCTCAACCTGAATAAGGATCTCTTCACTCCTATTCATTTTTGCCCACCCGGGCAGGAATACTTAGAAAGGTCGGATTTGAAACAGATTATTCTCGGTACGGCCGGACATATCGATCACGGCAAGACCAGCCTGGTCAAGGCTTTGACAGGGATCGATACCGACCGCCTCAAGGAGGAAAAAGAACGGGGGATCACCATTGAACTGGGTTTTGCCTATCTGGATCTCCCCAACGGCCAACGCCTGGGAATCATCGATGTCCCCGGTCATGAACGGTTCATTAAAAATATGGTGGCCGGCGCCAGCACCATTGATCTGGTGGCCTTGATTATTGCCGCCGATGAAGGGGTCATGCCCCAGACCAGGGAACACCTGGATATCTGCAGCCTCCTGGGGATAAAAAAAGGTCTGGTGGCCTTAACCAAGATCGATATGGTCGAAGACGATTGGTTGGATCTGGTCCAGGAAGATATCAAAGAGTTTTTAAAAGGGACTTTTCTGGAAGGGGCCCCGATCCTGCCTGTTTCTTCGACCGCCGGCCAGGGGATTCCGGAATTGATCGGGGTCCTGGAAAGACTTTCGGCTGAAGTGGAGGAGCGTTCTTCTGCCGGCATCTTCAGATTGCCGGTGGACCGCGTCTTTACCATGAAGGGCTTTGGGACGGTCATCACGGGGACGGCCATTTCCGGCAGCCTTTCGGTCGGGGACCAGGTGATTATTTATCCCCAGGAGATTCAAGCCAAGGTCCGTGGTATTCAGGTCCATAATCAGGATACCGAACAGGTCCGGGCCGGTCTACGCACGGCCATTAATCTACAGGGGATTGAGAAGGCCACGGTAAACCGGGGGGATGTGGTGGCCTCCCCACTGGGTCTTTATTCAACCCGGTTATTGGATCTGCATATCCGACTCTTGAAATCCGTCCCGAGACCCTTGAAACATCGCAGTCAGATACGGTTTCATAGCGGAACCAGCGAAATTTTAGGCCAGGTCCTTCTCCTTCAAGGGGAAGATATAAAACCCGGAGAACCCGGTTTTGGACAATTACGACTCACCGAACCGGTGGCCTTATTGCCTGGAGATCTGGCCGTCATCCGCAGCTATTCACCGGTTTTAACCATTGGTGGGGCAACGGTTCTGAATGTGATCCCGGCCAAACACAAACGTTTAAACCCGGAAGTCATTCAGCAGCTTCAGGTCCTTCAATCCGGGAGCGATGCCGAAAAGACGGCCTTGCAAGTCCTTTTGGCCGGGGCCGGCGGGGTGTCCAGACCAAATCTGGGACAAGTTCTGCCGCTACCTCCGAAGAAGCTCGATGATCTGCTCAAAGAACTCCTTTCCCAGAAGGTCCTCATCCAGTGGGACAAGGAGAATAAAATCATCATTCATCAAAAGGAGATGTCCAAACTGAACCGGGCCATCGAAAAAGAACTGGAAGGCTACCACCAGGCCAATCCCTTGAAACCCGGTTTGCTTAAAGAAGAATTGAAATCCCGTCTGCCCCAGATTCGGGAAACCAAACTCTTTAATTTTCTCTTGAATCAATTAGCCGAACAGAAGGTCCTGATCCAGGAAAAGGAACTGGTCCGTCTGACCGGCCATAAGGTCCAATTAAAGGAAGACCAGCAGGCCGTCCAGGATGCCCTGGAAAAGGTTTATCTGAAGAGCGGATTGCAACCTCCCTATTTTAAGGAGCTGGTTGAACAGTTTCCCAAAGGACAACCCAGACAGGTCCTGGAGTTGATGGTCAAGGAGGGGAAGCTGATCAAGGTTAAAGAAGACCTTTATTTTCACAAGCAGGCCATCGAAGGGCTCAAGAAAAAAATGATCCAATGGCTCAAAGAAAAGGGCGAAATCACCACCCCGGAATTCAAGGACCTGACCCAGACCTCCCGGAAATATACCATTCCTTTATTGGAATATTTTGATGCGATTCAGGTAACCATGCGGGTGGAGGACAAGCGGCTTTTGAGGGAGAGCAAGGAATTAAACTGAATAATGGAAAGAAAATCAAGAAAGGAAGGGTGAGACCATGGCAAAAGATCCGGGGATAGGACAAAAAGTAACGGCCACCATCATGGGGGTCAAGGGAAAATGCAACGCCGGCCATCAGGTGGGGGAGTCTTTTGAGATCAGTTGCCACAACCCCGGCGGGTTGTGCGGCTTTTTCTATCATGATATCTTTCCCAGTCTTTCGACTTTCCAATTCGGAGGGAATCTTCCCTGGTGGGGAGGCGACACGATTGAAGTTCAATGTCCTGATGCCTACAACCTGGTGACCATGAGGTTGGAAAGGTCGAAGAGGATTTAGCTCCATGGTCGTTATCTATGGGAAGGACGGCTGACCCTTTACCCGGAAGGCCTGTGAGGCCTATCGAGCCCAAGGAGAAGAAGTACATTACTATAACCTGCTAAACCATCCGGAAAAGTTGGAGGCTTTTTTAAAGGCTTCCCCTGAACGAAAGGTGCCGGTCATCATCAAAGGGGAACGGATGACCGTCGGCTTTGGGGGGACCTGAAGGATAACCATTTAGACCGGGTCGGTTAAAAATAAAATATTTTAAGGAAGAATCTATGGCCGAGGTTTCCTCAAAAAACAATCAACGCCTGAAAAAAGGGATCATTATTCTCTGTTTATTAGGGGTAGTTGGTCTGATCGTCGGAGTCGCCCTTTATCGGTATTCCCAGACCCATATCAAAACCGATGATGCTCATGTGGCCGGGTCCGTCTATGCCTTAAGTTTCCGTGTCCCGGGGACGATAGCCACCGTCAAGGTCCATGATAATCAGTTAGTGGAAGCCGGGCAGGAGATCGCCACCCTGGATCCAACCGATTATGAGGTGGCCTGTAAGCAGGCCCAGGCCAACCTGGAATCGATCAAGGCCCGGTGGGCCTCGGCCCAAATGGCCGTCCCTTTGGAATCGGAACAGACCCGGGCCCGGGTTAATGAATCCACGGCCGGAGTGGGGGCCTTTCAAAAAAATCTCCTGGAAGCCCAGGAACAACTACGACGGGTTCAGGAAGAGACCAAGAGTCTGAAAGCCATCCTGAACAAGGCGGCCCTGGACCGGGACCGGTTTGACGGTCTTTTTAAGAACCAGGCCGTCTCCAGACAGCAATTTGATGAGGCCTTGACCCAGTATCTGGTGGCTGAGGCCCGCTATAAGGCCGCCCTGGCCGGAGAGCAGGCCCTTCACAGGACGACCGAGTCTCTTAAGGAACAGATTAACCGGGCCAAGGCCCAAGTGGATCTGGCTCAAACCGGAGAAAGGGCGGTCAAGATTAAACAACAACAGGCCCAGGCCGCCAAAGCGGAACTGGTTTTGGCCGAGGCCAGGCTGGAACAGGCCCGCCTGCAATTGTCCTATACCCGGATCAAGGCCCCGGCCCGGGGGCACATCACCAAAAAGAATCTCGAAGTGGGTAATCAGGTTCAGGCCGGACAACCTCTCATGGCCCTGGTCCCTTTAGAAAACCTGTGGATCGTGGCCAATTATAAAGAAACCCAACTTACCCGGGTGAAACCGGGCCAAAAGGTTACTATTAAGGTGGATACCTTTTCCGGGGAAAAACTCCGGGGCCGGGTAGAGAGCATAATGGCCGGGACCGGCTCGGCCTTTTCCCTTTTCCCCCCGGAAAACGCTACGGGCAATTTTGTCAAGATCGTCCAGAGGATCCCGGTCAAGATTGTTATGGATCAGGACCGGAAGGACCGTCCCCAGCTTCGGGTCGGTATGTCGGTCCTACCGACGATCCTGATTAATGAACAATAAATTGGGGAATTCGGATTTCGGATTTCGGATTGTGGAATTCAAAAAGAACCCAATCGGTCTTTTGTGCTTCCCCGCCTGGAGCAGGCACCGACGACGTATGAAAATCGATTTTTCCTAACCTTGAACCCTGAACCTTGAACCTATTTTCATGAATCCATCCCCTCCCCAAGCACCGACGGTCAACAAATGGCTGGTGACGCTGACCGTCATGTTGCCGACCATTATCGAGATCCTGGATATCAGCGTGGCCAATGTCGCCCTCGGGCATATCCAGGGCAGTCTGAGCGCCGGCCTGGATGAAGTCACCTGGGTCCTGACCTCTTATCTGGTTTCCAATGCCATTATCATTCCGATCACCGGCTGGCTGGCCGGGACCTTCGGACGGAAAAGATATCTGATCTTTTCCCTGGGCCTTTTTACCTTCAGCTCTTTCATGTGCGGGGCGGCCCCTAACCTGGAGACCTTGATTTTTTTCCGGATCCTGCAGGGACTCGGAGGCGGGGCCTTGCAGCCCTTATCCCTTTCCATACTCTTTGAGACTTTCCCTCCCAAGGAACATGGCATGGCCATGGCCGTTTTCGGCATTGGAGTGGTTTTTGGCCCTATTCTTGGACCCCTCTTGGGCGGTTATATTACCGATGCCATAAGCTGGCGTTGGATCTTTTATATTAACTTACCCCTTGGAGGCCTGGCCGTCCTGATGGCCTTCCTGTTTATTATTGATCCCCCTTATATTAAAAGACAGGAAACGCGCATCGATTACTGGGGCCTTGGGTTGTTGACCCTGGGGTTGGGGTGCCTGCAACTGGTTCTGGATCGGGGGGAACGGTTGGACTGGTTTGATTCCAGCTTTATTACCGGCCTTTCGATCGTTGCGGCCATCTGTTTGCTGTTATTCGTCCTGGTAGAATTAAAGGTCACCCATCCGGTAGTGGATCTCCGTATTTTTAAAAACCGGTCCTTCAGTTCCGGAAATATGATCATGTTCCTGGGCTTTTTTGCTTTCTTTGGCAGCATTGTTTTGCTCCCCCTTTATCTGCAAAACCTGATGGGCTATACCGCCTTCCTGGCGGGGCTGGTTTTGGGACCGGGTGGGATGGCTACCCTTTTCCTGATGCCCGTGGTCGGTAGATTGATCGGCCGGCTGGATTCCCGGTATATGGTCAGCTTCGGGGTATTAATCAATGCTTATGCCCTTTTTCTGATGTCTCGTTTCAATCTGGAGGCGGACTTCTGGGCCATCATCTGGCCCCGGGTTGTTCAGGGAATCGGCATCAGCTTCTTTTTTGTGCCTTTGTCCACCTTGACCATGTCGAGCATACCGAAACCTCAAATGGGCAACGGTTCGGCTATTTTCAATCTTCTCCGGAATTTAGGGGGGAGTTTCGGGGTGGCCTTTATCACTACCGCCCTGTCCCGGCGCGCCCAGTTTCATCACCACCATCTCAGCGAGGGGTTTTCCATCTTTGATTTTAAATTGCAGCAGGCGGTCCCGGCCCTGCAAGGGTTCTTACAGGGAAGAGGGGTGGAAGGGACCACGGCCCAACGAGGGGCGCTGGAGATCCTTTACGGGCAGCTTCAGAAACAGGCCGCCATGTTAAGTTTTAATGATGTCTTTTTTCTGCTGTTTCTTTTTTTCCTGGGCCTGGTCCCTTTGATCTGGGTTATCCGTCGTGGTGCCACGGTAATGACCGGGGAAGGGCACTGATCAATTGCGGATTGCGGATTTCGGATTGGGGAATGGGAATGGGAGAATTGCGATAAAATGAGAAAAATCACTTTCCCTCTTGGCCATTCAAACAGCCTCAGCCCATCTGGAGATTAAAGACTTCACCTACAACTATTCAGCTTTTGGTCCACCAGGTAAAGCGCATAACGCCAAATAAGCTCAAAGGGCCAGGCTCAATTGAAGCGCCTGATTGACAGCCTGCATTTTTTCAGGATTGATTTGGCCGAGCTTTTTTTTCAAGCGCTCTTTCGAGACGGTCAGGATTTGTCCGGTTTTTACGATAGAAGGTTTGGTCAACCCTCCCTCGGGAGGATTGAGCAGATGAAAATTCGGACTGTCGTCCGAATTTTCAATATCTGCAATTTTGAGGGGAAGATGATCAGTTCAAAAAAGGGGAAAGGGTAGAAAGATTATTAGTTACGTCACGTTGATATCGACGATCTCTAATTGACGTATACCCCCGGGGGTTTTAAACTGAATTTCATCGCCCGGTTCTTTTCCGATCAAGGCCCGGCCGAGGGGGGAAAGGACGGAAATGTCCCCGTTGTCGGCATCGGATTCATCGGGGCCGACCAGACGGATTTTAAATTCATCGTCGGTTTTCGGGTCGTTTAAAACAACGGTGGTCCCGAAGACGATCCGGTCCTCTGGTAAATTGGAGCAGTCGATGATTTCGGAAGTGGCCAGTTTGGAATGGAGTTCCCCTATCCGGCCTTCGATAAAAGATTGGCGTTCCTTGGCTGCATGATATTCGGCGTTCTCCGAAAGATCGCCGTGAGACCGGGCCTCAGCAATAGCTTTTATGACCGATGGGCGTTCCACCCTTTCCAGTCGTGTTAATTCCTGTCGAAGTCTCTCCAACCCTTCTTTGGTAATCGGTGTCCGATCCATTCTTATTGTTCCTTTCAAACAAACTACCCCCGGAGAAATGTCCATCCGAGGGTAAGGGCATAGTATCAAAAACTGTTTTAAAGGGCAAGCATATTCGAATCAAAAGAAGGTCCGGGTGGCCCGGTGCCACTCATTATCCAGGTTCTTCATCAATCGCCTGAAGGGGGTGGACAGGCCGAACTGGCAGCCCCGGCAAAGGAATCCGTCTTTTTTCCCCCAACCGCCTCCATATAAATGATTGAGCACCTTTTGGGCCTGGGGGCCGTTCCAGACCTCCAACAGAGATTGATGGGTGACGTTGCCCAAGTTGACCCTCCGGCCCATATCTTCACAGCAAAGCACGGCCTGACCGTCGAAGGAAATCACCATGTCCCGCAGGGGTTCCCCCTTTTTGCAGCCCTTCAGCCAGGGCCCGGGATATTTGAGAGACCAGCCCCCGGTTGCGGCCACTAGATTGGCCCGGGAATTGGGAAGGCCGATGGCCACCGGGACCCCTTGTTCCTGCCAGTACCTTTTAACCTTGCGGACCTCGCCCAAAGGCCACTGAAAGACATAAGACCGGATATTGACCTTAGAATATTTGCCGGTCAGATAGCGGATGTTGGCCAGGGTCTTTTCGTAAGGCAGACCCATAATTTTTTCATAGACCGATTGAGTGATCCCGTGAAAGCTGATATAGATGGGGCCGTCAAAGCCGCTTTCCAGGAGACGGTCGGTCTTTTCGGGGCTGAGTAAGGCGGCATTGGTTTGAAGAACCATCTTTAACCCGGCCGCCCGGACATAATCCAGCTTCCAAAAGAGTTCCTGATCGATGAAGGCCTCGCCCATATTACAGAATATCACATGGCCGCGGATGGGGTGCCGGGCCTTGACGTCGGCAAATTCGTCTATCAAACGGCGAAAAAGGCTTTCCTCCATTTTGCCCATGGGCAATTTGTCTTTAAGCCCGGGATAGGGGCAGATACGACAGCGGGCATTGCAAAAGGAATGGATGTCGATAATCAGATTCTGAGGATAGGGGGTGCGTTCGACCCGCCAATCAATAAAATTCTTGACCATTCAGAATTTCTCTTTTAGATTTAAATTTTTGTTAAGTTATCACATAAAATCAAGGGGAGCAACAGATATGAAGATTTTAAGGGTGGACATGAAAAATGAAAAAGTAACTCTGGAAGATCCGGAGGAGGGCTGGGAGTATCTTGGGGGCAGCGCCTTATTGGCCAAGATCATGAACCAAGAGGTCCCGCCGACGGCTGATCCTTTAGGTCCCGAGAATCTCTTTATCGTGGCCGGTGGTCCTCTGGCCGGCACCGGCGCTCCCCAGTTGGGACGCATCTCGGTGGGGGCCAAAAGCCCTCTCACCCTGGGCATAAAAGAGGCCAACTCAGGAGGCCCGGCGGCCCAATTCCTCGACCGCCTGGGTATCCGGGCCATAGTCGTTCAGGACGCCCCTGAAGAAAACCGCTTATCCCTTTTTAGCCGATCTGATGCATGCCCGATACGGGCTCCGTATGACCCCGTTGGATATCCTTAATATCGGCAAGCAGACCCTTCGGGATCAGTTAGCCTTTAATGAAAAGGCCGGATTTGGAAACTATGATCCCGAGGCCATGCCTTTTATTCATGAGGAGGCCATTTCTCCGACCGGCCAGGTTTTTGACGTGGATGCAGGGGAAATAAAAAA
>CAZVHO010000033.1:0-3508 GCA_964627515.1 uncultured Thermodesulfobacteriota bacterium
GAAAGGGAAACCTTCTTAACCGCCTCCATCATTCTTGAATTTACGGAGGGGTTATATGGCCTTATGGAGGACAATAATATCTCCCGGAAGGAACTTGCCAAACGTCTTGGAACATCCCCTGCATATATAACTAAGGTTCTTCGAGGGGATGTCAACTTTACGATAGACTCGATGGTTAGACTGGCAAAAGCGGTCGGCGCAACTATACAGGTTCATATAGGCCCGGAACAGGTTCAATGGCTTGGAGTAGTTAAAAGGAATAAAGTGCCAATTCCCGATTTTTCGCAATATATCCAAACACAGGTAAAAACCTATTCAAATAAGGATGAAGACGATGGCACAACCCCCCTTGCAGCTTAATCAATATTTTTTCCCCCGGATCAGTTGTGAGACTAATCCTAATTTTAAAGATCCGATCCCAAAAGGCAAAAACAAATTAGAAGTGAAGGTTCAAAGTAATAATGCCCCGAATAAAGACAATATAAGGGATTGGAGAGTTATTTTAGATATTCAGGTTTTTTCAAATGATAAATCAGCCCCTTATAAATTGGACCTCCAAGTAACCGGATTTTTTGAAGTTGATCCGAGGTATCCAGAAGATAAGATAAGTGAGCTTATCCGAATAACCGGGGTTTCTATTCTTTATTCAGGTGCCAGGGAATTTGTTCTCGGAATTACTTCGAGGGGACCTTGGGGTCCATTACTGCTTCCTACGCTCAGTTTCATTGAACCGAATCACCCAGAGGGACCCAAAACAAAAAAATCAAGAAAAACCAAAAAAGTTTCTACATAGTAATCTGGTATGATCCCGAAAGATCCTATGTCGACCTGATAGAAAATTTCCCTCTGAACCGGATGGATAACGGCAATGCCCTGGTGACAGAATCGGCCTCCAATAACTTTTTACAAAATGATCAAGAACTCCCGCCTTGATTCCTCTGAAAAGTGTAATTGCCTTTGAAAAATTCATTCCGGTACCATTCGATCCGGTTGTCCTGATCCAGAAGCATATCCAGAAGGCGGACCGAACCCATAAGCCGGCCTATGAGATCCAGTTTTTCCTGGATAATATAAGAATTATGTTTTTTTAATTCCCCTTTGATCATATCCCCTTTTTGTTCCACCTTGAAGCCCATTTTTTTCAAGACCGAGGCAATCAGCATGGCCCTTCTGGTCCGGCGATCGATATCGGCCGCCCCTCCTTTGAAATGAAAGGTGATATAATTGTCATTTATATTGGGGCCGCAAAAGGTATCCAGGGTGGCGAAATGATAACCCAGGCGGGAATTGAAGTTCATATATTTCTCGGAAATGAGAACATAACTGGGACCGCCCATAGCCCCGTCCATCGTCGGATCATGCAGAATGCTTTCCAGCAATACGGAGCCCAAACCGCTCCAACTGATGTTGTCCTGCCCCAGCCATTTCACCCCTTCATGGGTCATGCCCTGGAACAGGGCCTTAAAGGGGCCGGAGAGGATCTCCTCCGGCCGGACTTCTTTTCGTTCCGGTCCGGGACTGAGCCCCCCACCCAGATCGACGATATAAATATTCAGCGGCAAAGGGGAACGGAAACGGACGGCCACATTTTTGCCATCCTCAATGGTTTCGCCGATCTGAAACATTTCCTGCATGGCCATTTCGTGGGCAAAGCGGATAATGTCATGGATGGTCTCGCAGGATTGGGGGTTGAAATTTTTATGCTTGGGATCGATCAGATGCAAGGGGGCGATCATGGGCAGGATCGCCTGCATGGCCTTGTAGGTCGGGCTTCCTTTCATGGGATTGAGAGGCTTTCCCGTCCGGAGTAATCTTTCGATCCTTCCCAGGTAAACCACTCCGTTTGTGGCATCCACCGTGATTTCCTGGCCGTGAGGGATGGTCGTCGTAGCATTGTCCGTCCCCACCAGGGTGGGGATTTGAAATTCCCTGGCTACCGAGGCCATATGGCCGGTCACACTGCCCACATCGGTAATGATGGCCCTGACCCGGCCGATAATCGGTACATAACGCGGAGAGGTTTGAGGGGCTATCAGGATGGAACCTTCGGGAATATTGAGCAGGTTGTGATCCGATTTAAGGACGTAGGCTTTGCCGGCCGCCACTCCGTTGGCCGCCGAAGCCCCCCCTTTAAGCAGGATGGGAAAAGTTTCAGCACTTACTTCGGTCTTCGGCGTGGAGGGCAGGGCAGAGGATTGTGTAAAGCGTAAAGGACGGGCCTGGAGGATAAAGAGTTGGGTTTTATGATCAATGGCCCATTCGATATCCAGGGGGGTTTGGTAGTGCTCTTCCAGTTTTAAGGCGTAACGGACCAGCAACTGAATCTGGGAAAAGGTCAGGCAAGGCTTATCCTTAAAAACATGGGCCACGGGCGTTTGCTTGAGGCCTTGAACCGGGTCAGAAGAAACGAGGACTTCTTTCCGGGCCACCTCTTCGCTCTCGATCTTTCGATTTTCTTTATTCACCTGATAGAAGTCGGCATTTCCAGAGCCGTCGACCAGACTGACGCCCAATCCCCAGAGGGCACTGATCATGATTACCTGGTGATCGGGGTCATTGGGGTCCACCGTGTACAGAACCCCGCTGGCCAGGGCATCGACCATGAGGATACAAGCTACACTCATGATGACGTCCTGTTCCAGAAACCCTTTGCTCCTTCGATAAAAAATGGCCCTGGGATTAAAGGTGCTGGCCACTACCTCCTTGTAGGCCTGAAGGAGGGTTTCCTCGGTGACGTTCAGGACAGTCGAATGCTGGCCGGCAAAGCTGGCCTCCGAGTCTTCGCTGGTAGCGCTGCTCCGGACGGCCAGACGCAGAGGTTGGCCGATATCTTTTTTCAGTTCTCCGACTGCTTCGATCAGGGCGGTTTCCAAATCGGGAGGGAGTTGCCCCGTCATAATCAGATCGCGGATTTCCCGGCTTACGGTCATAAGTTTTTCCGTGTCGTTCACGTCGAGGTCCTTCAACCTTTTTTCGATCTTTTCCGGAAATCGGTTGAATTCCAGAAAATACTGGCAGGCATAGGCCGTGACGGCAAAACCAGGGGGAACCGGGAGTTTAACCCGGTTTAAGATTTCTCCAAGATTGGCGGCCTTGCCTCCGACTTCGGAAAGCTGTTCCTGGGTGATATCTTTCAAAGGCAGGACCAGGGGGGTTTGGGTCAGGGTTTTTTTTCGTTCCAGCCCTTGCTGAATGCCCTGACCTACCTTTTCGACGGCTTCAAAAAGTTCCGGATATTTGGCCTGGGACAGGGCATTGAGGTCCTCGGCAATGCGGCAGGTCACCTCGACCAGCCTTCCGGTTCGGTCCTGGACATAATTCAAGGTAAAGGGATGGTCTTCATAAAACAAATGTTCCAGATCGGCGATGATGTCCAGGGCCTTGTTGTTTTCGTTCAGGACGGCCTTGAAGTGATCGTATTTGTGCAGCAGAAACCCCTTCTGGGCCGTAACCCGCGGGGTGACTTTATTCTTTTTAAAGATATCAAGTATCTTGAACACGTGGAACC
>CAZVHO010000033.1:3608-6193 GCA_964627515.1 uncultured Thermodesulfobacteriota bacterium
GTTAAAAACTAATAATTGACATACCCGATGTTATTTGGTTACAAATTAAATAGTGTTTAAACAGGAGGTTGTTGGTATGGCCCATATCCTGGCCTTTATCTTAGCCGGCGGGCGGGTGGATGAATTGAGTGTTCTGACCTTTGACCGGCCGAAATCAGCTCTGCCTTTTGCCGGCAATTTCCGGGTCATTGATTTTGCCTTGAGCAATCTGATGCATGCCCGGATCGGCCGGGTGGGTATCCTCTCGCAATATCGATCGGCCTCCCTGATCACCCACATCGGAAACGGCGCCCCCTGGGACATGACCGGCCGTCATCGCGGGGTGACCTTGCTCCCCCCCTCCACGGGCCGGAAAGATTCCGACTGGTATAACGGCACGGCCGATGCCGTGGCCCATAACCTGGAATTCATCGCTGAAAATAATCCGGACCTGGTCATGATCCTCTCCGGGGACCACATCTACCGGATGGATTACCGGGGATTAGTCCAATTTCACCAGGAACAGAAAGCCGATGTCACCCTGGGATTTGTCAAGGTCCCCAAGGATAAAGCCCATCGATTCGGAATAGGGGTTATGAAAGAAAAAAAAGACCAGACGGGTGGACGTCTGACCGCTTACTTTGAAAAACCATCCCAACCCCCCTCCCAATGGGCTTCTTTGACCATCTATCTTTTTAAAACCCAGATTCTGCTTGACCTGTTGAAACGCACCCATCCCCACACCGAAGGGATCGAATTCGGCAGGGATATCCTGCCTTCCCTGGTTCATCAATGTCGGGTCTTCGGGTATGTCTTTTCCGGCTATTGGGGCTATACCCGGACCCTGGATGAATACTGGCAGACCCACATGGATCTATTCGGGACCAATTCAAAAATCAATCTCAAAGAGTGGCAAATCCGGACCAATCTGGAACATGAACGAATGCGGGAAAGACAACCGGCCCAGGTGGGCCATCAAGCCCGCCTGGATCAGGTTTTGTTGACTCATGGCTGCCGGGTGGAGGGTACGGTCAAAAGGAGCGTCTTGTTTCCCGGAGTCCAGGTGGAATCAGGGGCTGTGGTTGAAGATTCGATTCTTTTTTTCGATACCATCGTGGAATCAGGGGCCATGGTCAATAAGGTGATTACCGATAAGAGGGTCCGGATTGGTGAAAAGGCCCGAATCGGAAGGGGGGCCAAGACCATACCCAATCAGGCCTTTCCGCATCTTTTGTCCTCCGGGCTGACGGTTATTGGTAGAAATACGCATCTACCTCCGGGGATTCGTATCGGGGCCAATTGTCTGCTTTATCCCTATTTAGAAGAGAGCTTCTTCGCATCGAAGGAGATCCCCTCAGGAGTAACCCTATCGTGATTAACACCCTGGTTATGCTCTTAGCCGGTGGCGTCGGCAGCCGGTTGAACGTCCTGGTCGAAGCCCGGGCCAAGCCGGCCGTCCCATTCGGCGGAAATTATCGGATTATCGATTTTACCATGAGCAATATTATGAATTCGGGCCTGGAAAGGGTTGGGGTCCTGACCCAATACAAACCCCTTTCTTTGATGAGTCATATCGGTTCGGGAAAGGCCTGGGATTTCGAAGGCCGGAACCGGGGGATCAAAATTCTGCCTCCCCATACCGGTGAAAAGGATTCGGACTGGTATAAAGGGACGGCCGATGCCCTGAGACAAAATATGGATTATCTGAGCCGCTATGACCCGGAGGAGATCCTGATCGTTTCCGGGGATCATATCTATTACATGGATTATGCCCCCATGATAGCCTTCCATAAACGGAATCAGGCCGACCTGACCGTGGCCATGATGGAGGTACCCAGAGAACAGTCCGTGCATTTCGGAATCGCTGAAGTGGTGGGGCAGGGACGGATCGTGGGCTGGGAAGAAAAACCAAAAAATCCAAAGGGAAACCTGGCTTCCCTGGGTATCTATGTCTTCCGGGTCCCCTATTTATTAAAAGCCTTGCAGAACCCGGCCTATACGGATTTCGGGCAGCACCTCATCCCGGCGGCCGTGGGCAGGGACCGCATTTTTGCCTATCCCTTTTCCGGATATTGGCGGGACGTGGGGACCCTGGCCTTTTATTTCGAGGCCCACATGGACTTATTAAATCCCGGTTCCGGTCTGAATCCCGAAGCCTGGGGTGTTCAAACCAATCTGGAAGAAGAAGGCTTGAAGGGGGACCGTCCCCCGGTGGTTATCCAGAAAGGGGCCCGGGTGACCCGGTCTTTTCTCTCGGCCGATACGATCATTGAAGGCCGGGTGGAGGGGTCGATCCTGTCCCCCGGAGTCAGGGTAGGGAAGGGTGCCCAGGTATTAAATTCCATTATCATGCACGATGGTCAGATCGGGGCCGGGGCTTACCTGGATCGGGTCATTGCCGATAAAAAGGTCCGGGTTGGGGAAAAGGCCCGGGTGGTCGGAAAAGGCAACCTGGCAAACCGGAATTTTCCGGAACAGTTAAAAGAAGGTTTAACTTTAATCGGTAAAGGGGCGTCTATCCCTCCAAGGATAAAAATTCAAGGCAATACCATCGTTCATCCCTGGGTCGGGGAGCAGGATTTTAAGGATTTTATGGTCTCTGAAGG
>CAZVHO010000033.1:6293-12268 GCA_964627515.1 uncultured Thermodesulfobacteriota bacterium
TGGGGCTGAAAAGGAATCCGGCTATCCAGGGGGCCTTGAATGCCATCGAAGGGGCGGAGGCCCGGGTGAAGCAAAACCAGTCCTCCTATTATCCCAACCTGTTTGCCGAGACGGATTACAGTCATTATAAAACCGGCACCTCGATAACCACCGGAAGCAGTCTTAGTGGGTTGAATACCGGTCCTAATGATCTAACGACCTATTATTTCGGCCTGTCTCAAAATATTTATGATTTCGGCCGCCGGGAATATAAGGTTATAGCCTCCAGGGAAGATCTAAAAACCTATCAATGGACCTTGAAAGATGTCCGGCTTTCGGTGATCGATAGCATTCGGCAATCCTATTATGGGGTTTTGCTGGCCCAGCGGGTTGTGGAAGTCCGTAAGGAAGATTTGGCCAGGACCCAGGAGCACTTAAAACAGGCCCAGGGGTTTTACCAGGTGGGCTTGAAAGCCAAGATAGATGTGACTCAAGCCGAGGTAACGGTCATAACAGCCCAGAAGGCCTTGCTCCAGGCCGAAAACGATGTCCTGCAGGCCTGGGTTGCCCTGGCGGCGGCCATGGGCCTGACCCAACTACCGGGGGCCAACTTAAAGGATGATCTGGAAACAGTGCCGGTGAACTGGAACCTGGAGGACTTAAAAAAAGAAGCCCTGGAGAAGGATCCGGTATTAAACCGGTTGAGGGCTGTAATTTCTTATTGGCAGGTCCAGGAACAAGGGGTTCAAAGGGAATTTTGGCCCACCCTGACCGGTACGGCCAAATATGGATGGAATAACGGGTCGAATTATTCCTATGACGAAACCTGGAACCTGGGACTGCAATTAAACATTCCTATCTTTTCCGGGTTTCTAACCAAAGAGAAATTAGCCGAATACCGGGCAGCCTTAAGCCAGGCCAAGGCCAATGAAGGAACCCAAAAACTTCAAGTAATCAGCAACCTCCAAAGCCAGTACCTCAATCAAGTCCTGGCCGAGAAACAGATTGAGGTGGCCCGGGAGTCCCTGCGAAGGGCCAAAGAAAATCTGGAGTTGGCCATGGGCCGTTATAAAGCCGGAGTTGGGGCCATGTTAGAGGTAACCGACGCCCGGACCTCCTATGTCCAGTCCGAAACCGATTATCACCAGGCCTTATATAACCATATCATTACCCGCTATAAGGTTGAAAGGGCCATCGGAAGGGAGTAACCCTTCAGCCATTTCCTTTCGAAACGAACATCACCTAAAGCTTTTCCGGAAAAATTCCGATAATGATAAAGAAGACCTGTCCCATGAGGAAGGGGGAGGTATTTTTAATACGAAGATAAGAAGCTTTTTAAGGAAAGAATTCCATGCATGCAACCGATGTCAAAAAATTTTTGGAAGATATCGACGGCCTTTCCACCATCCCTTCCATGTTCGGGAAAATCCTGTCATTTGTCAAAAAGGAAGACCCCTCCCTTAAAGAGTTGGAAAATCTGATCACTTATGACCAGGCCATGGCCGAACGGGTTCTGCGGGCGGCAAATTCCAGGCGCTTCGGCCATTCCGGCCAGGTTCGGGACATCAGGCAGGCCATTATGCTCCTGGGTTTTGAACAAATTAAGGACTTGGTCGTCGGCATGAGTGTGGTAGAAGTATATCCTTCTCAATGCTCTTTCAATATGAAAAACCTGTGGTTTCATTCCTATGAGGTGGCCCTGCTCTCCTCGGTCTTAGCGGACAGGGTAACAATGACTTCTCCGGAAGAGTGTTTCCTGGCCGGTTTGCTCCATGACATGGGAAGGATTATTTTTTATAAAATCGATTGTCAGCAATTTTATAAAATTATAACAACGGACGATATGCTTGAAAAGGAGATGGATCTTTTCGGCTGTACCCACGCCGAGGCCGGGGCCTGGCTGGCGGAAGCGGCCGGGATGCCGTCGGAGATTATCGCCTCAATCCGATTTCATCACTGTCCTTCGAAAACAATGGAATTCAGGGATTCGGTTTCGATCATTTCCCTGGCCGAGGCCCTGTCCCGCATGTTCGATCCCCGGATTGAAGATGACGGCTTGTGGACGGGAGAGCATGATGCCCTCCTTCTTGAACTTGGGATAGACAGTAATGATTTAGCCGTTATAGGTGGAAATTTTTTCGGTTCCAAGAAAGAGGCAGAAAAGTTTTTTAATGCCTGAAATATTGTTCCCATTTTAATCAACCTGCCTCGCATCAATCCGTTTGGAAAGGTCCTTTTTCAAGCCCCCGTGGCACCACGGAACATAAAAATGCGGATGATTTTTGCCATGTTGTCATAAATGAAAAGGAGTCAATATATGGCCGACAAACCGACTTATGAGGATCTTGAGAAAAGGGTCCAGGAGTTGGAGAAAGAGATATATGAACACCGGAAGGTCGAATTGGCCCTTGATAAAAACGAGAAAAAATTTCGTCTGATAGTCGAAAACGCCAATGAAGGGATCGTCATCGCCCAGGATGGTTTAATCCGTTTTGCCAATCCCAAGGCCCGGGAGATGATCGGTTATTCATTTGAAGAGTTAGAAGCCAGGCCCATTATCGAATTTATCCATCCCGATGACCGGGACCTGGTGTTTGATCGACATCGTCAACGATTGGCCGGCGAACCAGTGCCGGATTTATATACTTTTAGGCTCCGGGCCAGGGATGGAAGTTCGATCTGGGTGGAAATTCGCTCGGTTATCATAGATTGGGAGGGCCGCCCGGCAACCCTGAATATGCTGGCCGACATCTCCGAACGGAAACGAGTTGAAGAAGCCCTTCATCAGAGCGAGGAAAGTTACCGGCGTATCCTCGAACTGGCCCCTGATGGAATATCCATCACCAGGGTTGAAGACGGCCGTTACTTAGAGGTCAATGAGGCCTTTTGCCAACGGTTGGGCTGGAGTGCGGAAGAGGTTATCGGCCGGACGGTTTTAGAGTTAAATCTGTTTGTCGATCCCGCTGACCGGAAGCGGCTGCTGGAAGGTTTGCAGCGGAATAACCGGGTGGATGGGCTCGAGATCCCATATCAGGATAAGTCCGGTAACAGAAACGATTATCTGGTGTCGGCCCGGTTCATCCGTTTCCAGGGGGAAGACTGTCTGCTGGTTGTGGGCACAAATCTCAACTCATTAAAGCAATCCCAGCAGGCCCTTCTCAAGAGCGAGGAAAAGTATCGCCATATTCTGGAAAACATCGAAGAAGGATATTATGAAGTTGATTTGGCCGGAAACCGTACCTTTTTTAATGAGGCCCTTTGTACTATTTATGGGTATACCCCTGATGAGATGATGGGTATGAATTACCGGCAATATATGCCTCCCGAATCCAGAAAAAAAATTAAAACAATCTATAATCAGGTTTACCGGACAGGGATACCGAATAAAATAGTCGACTACGAAGTAACCACGAAAATGGGTTCAGCAAAAATGCTTGAAACCTCCGTCTCCCTGTTAAGGAATTCCGCCGGTGAACCTGCCGGCTTTTATGGAATTTCCCGGGATGTGACTGAAAGGAAAGAAAACGAAAAGGCCCTTCGGGAAAGCGAAGAAAAATATCGGCTCTTGGTTGAGAATGCCCATGATGGGATTTATCTTACCCAAGAGGGGGTGGTGAAATTTGCAAACCCCAAAATGGAAGAGATGACCGGTTACTCAACAGAGGATTTGGCAAGCAGGCCCTTCTTGAATCTGGTTCATCCCAAAGATAAGGTCGCCTTTGTCGAACAAGAGCAAAAGAAGGCAGGGGATGAACAATGCCCCGTAACTTATACTTTTAGAATTATCAACAGCAAAGCTGAAACCCTTTGGATGGAATTAAACACCGTTCCAATCGTCTGGGAAGGAAGGCCGGCAACCTTGAATTTTCTTCGGGACATCACCCCCCAAAAAAAAATGGAGGCCCAGTTTCTCCAGGCCCAGAAAATGGAGGCTGTCGGGACCCTGGCCGGCGGTATCGCCCACGACTTCAATAACCTTCTTATGGGTATTCAGGGAAACACCTCTCTGGTCCTGCTGGATTTGGAACCCAACCATCCCCATTACGGAAAGCTCCGGAGCATTGAGCAGTTGGTCCAGGGTGGGGCGGACCTGACCAGACAGCTTTTAGGTGTTGCCAGGGGGGGGAAGTATGAGGTTAAGCCTGCGGATATCAACAAGTTGGTGGCCATGAGTGCCGATCTGTTCGGTCGGACGAAGAAGGAGATCAGCATTCACAAGAAATTACAGGAAGAAGTCTGGACGATCGATGTGGACCGGAGCCAGATCGAACAGGTCCTGCTGAACCTTTATGTTAATGCCTGGCAGGCCATGCCCGAGGGGGGCGACCTGTTTCTGGAAACCCGGAATGTAACCCTTGACGATTACTATGTCAGACCCTACGGGGGAGTACCCGGGAGATTTGTCAGGATTTCGGTTACCGATACCGGAATCGGAATGGACGAAGCGACACGGAAAAGGGTCTTTGACCCTTTCTTTACCACCAAAGATATGGGCCGGGGAACGGGGTTGGGCCTGGCATCGGCCTACGGGATCATAAGAAATCACAGCGGCATCATCAATGTTTACAGTGAAAAGGGGGAGGGGACAACCTTTAATATCTACCTCCCGGTATCAGCGCAGGAGATTAAGGAGGAAGCTTATATGCCTGAAGAAATCCTGCAGGGGGTCGGGTCCATTCTCTTTGTGGATGATGAAAAGGCGATTTCCGATGTCAGCCATTTTCTTCTGAAACGATTAGGCTACCGGGTGATTACAGCCGGGAGCGGCCATGAAGCCATCGAGATTTATCGGCGGGAAGGGAAAGATATCGATTTAGTTATCTTGGACATGATTATGCCGGAAATGAGCGGAGGAGAGACCTTTAGCCGGCTGAAAGAAATCGATCCGAACGTTAAGGTACTTCTTTCCAGCGGATACAGTCTCAACGGCCAGGCCAAATCTATTTTGGATCAGGGCTGCAAAGGTTTTATCCAAAAACCTTTCAATTTGGCGGATCTTTCCAAAAAGGTGCGGCAGATTCTGGAAGAGGGGAGAGGCGATACTCCCCAAGCCTGATAACTCCTATTATTTTTCTTGACAGGCCACATTTCGGCCTGATATTGTATTTTGCATACAAAATAATATTCTGCATACAGAACAAACAGTCTTCCCATAAAGCATGGAAAGCAAGAAAGCCAAAAGAGAAAAAAGCGCCTATCAGGCCGTTGTTCCGGCGGTCGAACAGGCCTCACGAATCCTCCTCTGTCTGGCCCGGAACGCCCCTTCCAGAATAAATCTCACTGATATCTGTAATAAAGTCGGTATCCACAAGAGTAAAGGCTACACCATTTTGAATACCCTTCAAAGGTTCGGCTTTGTCCAGAGAGAGGCCGATGGAAAGCTCTATTCCCTGGGGCCGGGCCTCATACCCCTGGGACGAAAGGTCCTGGACAGCTTGAATTATAAGGATGTGGCCGAGCCTTTTTTGGGAGACCTGGCTCAGGAAACAGGCAGTTCCGCTTTTTTTGGTTTGATTTCCGGTGAGAGTGTTTTTGTGGTCGGGAAACAGGAGGGGAACGGTGATATCGGTATTACCATCCGCCAGGGTCAAAGATACCCCATTACACACGGTGCCCATGGGAAGGCGATTGTCGCCCACTTGCCGGAACTTGAGCGCCAAAGGGTCCTGGGCGGGGAAAAACTATTCTTTCATGGAGAACCGGCCCGGTTGGACCGGTTGCGTCTTGAAGGAGAGTTGATCCTCTGTCGTCAAGAGGGTTACGCGGTGGACCTTGGAGAATCCAATCCTCAGATCAATGCCGTGGCCTCCCCGGTTTTTGCCTCTTCTGAGCGGTTGATCGGTGTTTTATTTGTGGTGGGTCTGTTTCCAAAATCCAGGGTCAAACAATATGGCCGGAAGGTGGCCGAGGGTGCCAAAAGGATTTCAACCCTTTTAGGGGCCGAGGGGGAAGAGGTCTATGGATCTTTGAGTCGGAAGAGGAGTTCGGAGTTTAGA
>CAZVHO010000033.1:12368-47225 GCA_964627515.1 uncultured Thermodesulfobacteriota bacterium
CGAGGGGGAAGAGGTCTATGGATCTTTGAGTCGGAAGAGGAGTTCGGAGTTTAGAGTTCGGAGAAAACGATTTTCTGCGATGATTTCTGATTTATAGATATTTTTTTGAAAGGGTACGTTTTTATGGGTGAGTTCAGTTATTCCAATGTGGAACGGGAAATGGAAGTGTACGGCTATGATTCCATGGTTAAGAGCCATTGCCGCATGTGCCACGGCGGGTGTGGCGTCCTGGTCTACGTCAAAGAAGGAAAAATCGCCAGGATTGCCGGGGATCCGGAATGTCCGATCAACCATGGTACCCTTTGCAGTAAAGGGCTGGCTTCCACCCAATTGGTCTATCACCCGGACCGGCTTACCTATCCGGTGAAACGGAATGGTCCCAAGGGAAGCGGAAAGTGGGAGCGCATCTCCTGGGATGAAGCCCTGGATACGATCGCCGGTCGGATTCTGGCCTATAAAGAAAAGTTCGGGGCCGAATCGGTGGTCTTCGGATACGGAACCGGCCGGGAGAATGAGGCGGTCATCTACCGAATCGCCAACCTGCTGGGGTCTCCTAATGTGCTTACGGCCGGCCATTTTTGCTACGGTCCCCGGATCAGTACCAGCATCCTGACCTGCGGCACCAATCCGATCGTCGATTATGAGAATCACCCCAAGTGTCTTATGATGTGGGGGAACAATGTGGTCATCAGCAACCCGGACTGTTACAAAGGCGAACCTTTTTCCGTGGCCCTGGAGGCCGGGGCCAAACTGATCGTGGTTGATCCCCGGCTGACCCGGGCGGCGGCCCGCGCCGATGTATGGCTTCAGCTTCGGCCGGGAACGGATACGGCCCTGGCCCTGGGGATGGCTAATGTCATGATCCAGGAAGACCTTTATGACCACGAGTTTGTTGAGAACTATACCCATGGCTGGGATGCGTTTGTTAGGCGGGTGAATGAATATCCCCTGGAAAGGGTGGAGCAGATCACCTGGGTCCCCAAAGCCAGGATCCAGGAGGCGGCCCGCCTTTTTGCCACGACCAGGCCGGGGGCCATCCAGTGGGGCGTGGCTATCGAACAGCAGAATACCTGTGCCGACAATGACAGGATTCTCATGGCACTCATGGGAATTACCGGAAATATCGATGTGCCGGGCGGTCAGGTGCTCTTCAAGACACCTCCCATCCACAATGTGGGCCGATTCGGGGCCCATGGGATGCTGACCCCGGAGCAGGCGGCCAAACGCCTGGGCGGGGAACGTTTTCGTCTGGCCGACCGATTTGCCATCATCCAGCCCAAGGCGGTCTGGGATGCCATTATCGACGAGAAGCCCTATCCGGTTAAGCTGCTCTTTTTCATCAGCTCCAATCCGCTTTTAACCAGGGCCAATGCCAGGGAGGTTTATCAGGCCCTGGAAAAGGTGGAATTCATGGCCGTCTCTGATTTCTTTCTGACTCCCACCGCGGAATTAGCCGACATTGTATTGCCGGCAGCCACCTGGCTGGAGATGGATTATATCGGCGATTTCTGGAAACGTCATGGCCGACTCCTGCCGCGCCGCAAGGTCGTCCAGATCGGAGAGTGCCGCTCCGATCATGAAATGCTTAACGATTTGGCCCATCGCATCGGCCAGGGGGAGTTCTGGTGGGAGACCTTCGAAGGGGGCCTGGATTATATCCTGAAACCCATGGGCCTCACCTGGCAGGAATTCAAGAAGATGGACTGCATTCGGGGCGAGGTCAAATACCAGAAATATAAAGAGGCCGGATTTTCCACCCCCACCCGGAAGTTCGAGCTCTCAAGCACCACCCTGGAAAAGATGGGCTATGATCCCCTGCCGCAATTCAGGGAACCGCCGGAAAGCCCGGTCAGTACGCCGCAAGTCTATGAGGAATATCCGTACATACTGATCACCGGTGCCAGGCAGCCGGGATTTTTTCACACCGAGAACCGGCAGGTCCCCTGGCTCAGGGAACTCCACCGGGACCCGATGGTCGAGATCCATCCCGATACTGCGGCCAGAGAGGGCATCGGTGAAGGAGACTGGGTCATCATCGAGTCCCGGCGCGGCAAGGTCCGTCAGCGGGCCAAATTGTTTTTCGGGATGGACCCCAGGGTCGTTGCCGCCCAGCATGCCTGGTGGTTTCCTGAAAATAAGGACCCGGGCCATGGCTGGGCCGAGTCGAACATCAATATCCTGACCGATAACGCCTACGAAACCATGGACCCGGCCATGGGGGCCAGCAGCATCAGGACGTTGCTATGCAGGATCTATCCGGAAGGAAAAGGAGTATAGGCGTATAATCTAAGAGGCGGGAAGTTCCCTCCATCATTCCGGCGAGATTAAAGTGAAACTTATGTAGTTAATAAAAGGGAGATCATCCTTTATGAAAAAGTATATGCTGGTGGTAGATCAGAAATCCTGCTGGGGTTGCAAGACCTGCGAGGTGGCCTGCAAACAGGAAAATCAAGCCCCGGATGGGATTAAGTACATCTCCGTTTCGGAACAGGGTCCCCAGATGGTGGACGGCAAACTGGACTTGGTCTATCAGGTCCATCTCTGTCGCCATTGTGATGACCCGCCCTGTCTGGTGGCCTGCCCGGTTGAAGCGATTACCAAGCGGGAGGATGGCCTGGTCATCCTGGATTATGAAACCTGTACCGGTTGTGCGGCTTGTGTCGAAGCCTGCCCGTACCAGGCCATCGCCTTTGATGAACAGGCCGGAGGGGCCCGTAAATGCAACCTTTGTTTTCACCGGATTGATAAGGGGCTGATTCCGGCCTGTGCTGATAATGTCTGCCTGGCCCATTGTATTTACTTCGGTCAAACCGACCGTGTCGAGCAGATGATAGCGGAAAAAAAGTGGTTACAAGACCGACTGGCTGCAGATGCCCCTTGAGGTAAATAAAGCTGAAAGCGCAAAGATTTTTGCTAAAGGAGTGATATTGACGAATTCGTAAAAAGTCCGAAAGAGCCTGTTTTCGTCATTCCCGTGGAAACGGGAATCCAGCCTTTATTTTTGGTTACGTCTGGTCTGGATTCCCGCCTGCGCGGGAATGACGACTTTTTCTATGGTTGTCAATATTTAATGAATACTCCCCCCGACTGGGCGGGACTCAAGCGATGCGATCTTACAGAATCGGGATAAGGAGAAGGCTCATGGCTGATATCTATATTCATATCGGTGAAATGCTGGCCCGCAACGGCCGGATGGTTGCGGATGATATCGCCCTGGTGGAGCGGATTCCCGGAGAAAAAAAGCGCCAGGAGATCACCTGGAAGGACTTGGACCGTAAGGCCAACCGGGTGGCCGCATTGCTTCGGGAAAAGGGGATCAGGAGGGGCGATAAGGTCCTGCACCTCATGCACAACTCCATCGACTGGCTGGCGGCCTATTTCGGGATTATTCGGACCGGTGCCTGGGTGGTGCCGCTCAACTTCCGTTTTAACAGCGCCGACATCAAATATTGCGCGGATGTGGCCGAACCTAAGATCTTCCTTTTTGGTGCGGAATTCACCGAGAGGATAGATCCTATTCGGAATGATCTGCCTTTTGTTGAGACCTTTATTTGCGCCGGAGACGACGTTCCTGCTTATGCCGAATCCATGGCTGTCGGTCTGGACAGGGCTTTAGAAGATCCCTTTCCCCTGGAGATAACCCCGGATGACCCTTGCGGACTTTATTTTACTTCCGGGACAACCGGCCAACCGAAACCGATCCTCCTGACCCACAAGAACATGGTCTGCGCCTGCATCACAGAAAATCTCCACCATGGCCAGACCCGAAAAGACAACTTCATCCTTATCCCGCCTCTTTACCATACCGGCGCCAAGATGCACTGGTTCGGGAGTTTGATTGTCGGCGGACCGGCGGTCATACTCAAAGGGTTCTCACCCCGATGGGTCCTTGAGGCGGTCAGCGAGGAGAGGGGCACCATCGTCTGGCTCCTGGTCCCCTGGGCCCAGGACATACTGGTCCAATTGGACAGCGGAGAATTGAAACTGGAAGACTATGAACTTTCCCAATGGCGTCTCATGCACATGGGAGCCATGCCCATACCCCCTTCCCTCATCCAGCATTGGCGGCATTATTTCCCGGATATGGCCTATGACACGACCTACGGTCTCAGCGAATGTGCCGGGCCCAATTGCATCCATCTCGGCGTTGAAAACAGCCATAAGGTCGGGGCCATAGGGAAACCCGGTTTTAACTGGGAAGCCCGGATCATCGATGACCAGGGAAATAATGTTTCCCAGGGAACACCGGGAGAACTGGCCGTACGCGGGAATGGCGTCATGAGGGAATACTACAAAAATCCCGAAGCCACAGCCAGGGCCTTAAGGGATGGCTGGCTCTCAACGGGCGACATCGTCCGGGAGGATGAAGACGGTTTTATCTATATCGTGGACCGGAAGAAGGATATCATTATCAGCGGCGGTGAGAATGTCTTTCCCGTTGAAGTGGAAAATTTTTTTCACACCCATCCGGCGGTCAAGGATGTGGCCGCCTTCGGCTATCCGGATGAACGGCTGGGAGAAATCGTCGCCCTGACGATCGATCCGAAACCTGATATGGACCTGACGGAAGAGGAGGTCCTGGCCTTTGCTGAAAAACTGCCCCGCTACAAGCGGCCCAGGAAGGTCTTTTTTGGCCAGGTGCCGAGAAGCCCTACGGGAAAGATCGAGAAGCCGAAGCTGAGAAAGCAGTACTGCGGTCGGGAAGAGGCGGTATAAAAGAAAGGTCTAAGGTCCAAGGTATAAGGTGTACGGCTAAAGGATTGAACCGTAAACCTTGGACCTTGGACCTTGGACTCTTACACCTTATTTGTGCGTTCGGCCTTTCTGGCCAGATAGGCCAGACCGAGCTCCATGCGGAGTTCGCGGCCTATTATTTCCGCCGGTGCGAAACGACGGATGAATTCGATTTCCTCCGAGGTGGGGGGGACGGTCTCGGTCAAGTCCTGGGCGACCTTGAGATCCCAGGGCACCTCCTGACGCGCATTTTCCAGCTTAACGCCCGGATGGATCTGGGCCAGATAGATCTCCTTGGTCTCCGGATGGAACTTAAAGACTCCTTTAGGCGATAGCAACATGGTCGGTCCTGTCCCCGGAGGGAAAAGTCCTGATTTGTCCCGGCTGTCCCCGCCGTCAAGATATCCCGGAGAGGTGAGGTAATCGAGCTTTTCCACAAACTCCCCGCCCCGCATGGTCAGGATAGTCCGTTTGGCATAGGAGATGAAGTCCGCTGCACCGCCTGATCCGGTCAGCCGTAATCTGGGGTTGTAATAATCGCCTACTACTGTTGTGTTTACGTTCCCGTATTTATCCACCTGGGCAACACCTAAGAAGCAGACATCCACGAACCCCCGGTAGGTCATGGTGAAGGTCGAGAAGAGGTCGGTGGCATAGGAGAACCCCCGGCAGGCATGGGCATCGGCGATGTGATTCAGGGGGATCAGAGGCTCGAAGTCGATGATGCCGGATTCCATCATCAGCACGGCGTGGGGGGCATGGAGGGCCTTGGCCAGGGCCCCGGCCGTGGTGGGCAGTCCCACCCCCAGAATGATATGGTCATAATCGCGAATCTCCCGGGCCACGGTGATGATCAGGAGTTCGTTGAGGGTGTAGGGTTTATTCATAAAGTAATCCTTTCTCCTTGATGATCCCTTCCAGTTCTTCCAGGGTGACGCCCAAAGACCGTTCCAGACCGGAATCATCCCAGATGGAGGTGAAGGCCGATCCATAGTTGGCCGGTGCCGAAAAATAGGATTTGGCCTTGATATTGGTGAGGATCCCGCTTCCAAATCGCTGAATATAACGGGACAGGTAAGCCTCCCGGTTCGGGCAGCCATAGACCCATTCGTCAAGCCATGCCTCCAGTCCCTCTTTTGTGGCGGCGGCGGCTGCGAACAACCCGTACATCAAGCGGTCCTGATTGTAATAGCCGAGCACCTCTGTGGGGTGTGCCCCCCAGGGGACTTCGACCACAGCATCCACTCTGTAGGCGGGTATAATGGTCAGGTGGGGGCTGGAGCGGATTACTTCATGGTCGACGATTTCTTCACAGGAAACGATAATCCGCTTGCTGCACAGGGCGGCAGCCGGCACACTACCGATAGACCCCCAATACTGGGCATTCCCGTACCGGTCGGCCCGTTGCACATGGACAATGCAGACGTCCGGGTTGGCAGCCGGCACCGTCAGGATATCTTTACCGGTATAGGGACACTGGATTACCCGGTATTTGTCTTCCCCCATAAAACCTCGTATTCTGAAAAGATCGGTCGCCATGATCCCTTCAAAAACCTGCATGAAGGAAAAACCGTGTTTGCCTGCCTCGAGTCGGGCATTGTAATTGAAGTTGGTATAGTCTTCTAATTCCAGGGTCTTGGCCTGAAGTGCCCGTTCTACCGCCGATCCGCCGTTTTTCCCACCCGAACGCAGGACGTAAGTGGTCACCAGACGGTCCACACAACCGGCGGCCACCAGGACCTCCACATCCAGGATACCCGACTGGGAATAGACCAGGAGATTTTTCTTTTTCTGGCGGGCCACCTCGTAGACCAGTTCGGTGCAGGTTCCCACGGTATAATTGCCGATGATGAGTTCGTCACCGTCATGGACGAATTTTTCGATGGCCTTTGAGCAACTCATGATCTTATTATTATTTGGTTCTGCCATTTCTTCTTTCCGCTATCTTCTTGAAAATATTTTTGTGTCCAATCCCTTAATACAAAATAGCGGGCCGGTCAAGGAGAAAAAAGGGTTCTAAGCCCATAAGTTCCCAAGGCGCCACTTAAGATAAAAAAAACGAATATCGAAATCGAAATTTATATTCGAACTAAATTGATGTTGTTTTGTAAGGGGAGACCAGGTATAGTAACTGCTTTGGAAAAAAGCAAAAGACGAACCAGAGGTAAGGATTTTTATATTGGATCCCCATTCTTCCGAAACAGGGCCATCCCAACAATCCCCAGGCGTTCCCAGGAGAGGCTTTTACGGCCGGCGAATTATCATGGGCGGCACGGCCATCCTCTTTGTCGCTTCGGGGATCGGCTTCTACGGGCACAGTGCCATCCTGGATCCCTTGCGGGCCCAATACGGTTGGTCTAAGGGGGTCATCTCCATGGCCGTCTCCATGTATTTTGCTATTGCCGGTGCCATGGGGATGGTTATCGGGAGACTCATCGATCGGTATGGGCCTAAACCGATACTGATCTTCGGATCAGCGACCATAGGAATAGGTTTCTTTCTTCTGAGCCGGGTGACGCAGCTCTGGCAGTTCTTCGCGGTCTACTCCCTCATGGCCGTGGGGTGGAGCGGCACCTCCCTGGTCCCCATCAGCACCCTGATCGCCAACTGGTATTTCCGCAGGCGGGGGTTTGCCATGGGATTGACTATGACCGGGCTGAGCCTGGGGGGGATGGTCATGGTCCCTTTTTCCGTTTACCTTACCGCCCACTTCGGGCTGCGGACGGCCTTGCCGATCCTCGGGGCCATCTATTGCCTGATAGTGATACCGACTGCGGTCTTTGTCATCAAACAGCGTCCTTCGGATGTGGGCCAATTCCCGGACGGGGAGCAGCCTGTGCCGATTTCCGAAAAGACCCTGGGCGTTCGAAAAAGCTATGCCACCCAAATGCGGCTTTGGACCAGGGTCGAAGCCATGCGGACCAGCGCTTTCTGGGCCATTGTGGCTTCCTTTCTGTTGGCCCTGAGCGGACAGATCGCCTTTCTGGTTCACCAGGTGTCGTTTCTCAGTGAGACTTTAGGGGTCCAGGGGGCTGCCTCGGCGGTGAGCATTACGGCCGGAGCCAGCATCATCGGCCGCCTGTTCCTGGGATCGATCTCCGACCGCTTGGATAAACGATATGTAGCCATGTTCTGCTTTCTTATCCAGGGGCTGGCCGTTCTTTCTTTATCCCACTTCCGTCAAGTTGCGATTCTTTACCTGGGGACTTTTGCCTTCGGCCTGACTATGGGCGGGATCGTTATGACGCAGTCGCTTCTTATCGGCGAGTGTTTCGGCATGGTTTCTTTCGGCACTATCTCCGGATTAGCCGGATTGTTTTCAACCGCGGGAGCGGCCCTTGGCCCGACGATCGCCGGATTGATTTTCGATGCCACTCATGACTACTCGATTGCCTTTACCATTTTTGCCGTAGCCAGCTTGTTGGCCATGGTGACGGTGTTTTTCGCCAGACCACCCGCACCGGTGGCCGCTCCTTGCCGTCCCTGTGTTAAGCCCTGCACCGCAGGTTCGGGGAAATGAGTTCTGTGTTTGGAGTTAGGAGTGAGGAGTGGGGGGCGCCGTGAAACATGAAAAATTTTTAGAGGCGATAGGCTATGGGCCAGGTACAGGGTTCAAGGTTTTACATTTGCTACTTGAAACTTGCATCTTGCAACTTTCTCTTCAACTGACCCCCGACCCTTGATCCCCGGCCTTTATTTTAGTACTAACTCCATCAAAGTTGATAAAACGTGGGTTGATTTATGATCTATGAAACTACTGTCCTGGCGGAAGGCCTCCTGTTCCCTGAAGGTCCCCGCTGGCATAATGAAAAACTATGGTTCTCCGACATGCACGACTGTTGGGTCAGGACTGTTGATCTCAGTGGTAAAATGGAAAAGATTGTCGAAGTGCCCCATTCGCCTTCCGGCCTGGGTTGGCTTCCTGACGGCCGGCTGTTGGTGGTTTCCATGATAGATCGCCGCCTGCTACGGCTCGATCCCGAAGGGCTCTCGGAAGCGGCCGATTTGATGGATCTGGCCTCTTTCCATTGCAACGATATGGTGGTCGATCAGCAGGGCCGGGCCTATATCGGAAATTTTGGTTTTGATTTGGCTGCCGGTGCCCCGTTGGCCCCGGCAGAAATTGTGCTGGTATTCCCGGATGGCCGGGCGCGGATAGTGGCGAAAGACCTCCTTTTTCCTAACGGCTGTGTCATCACACCGGATGGCCGAACTTTGATCGTGGCCGAGACTTTCGGAAATCGTCTGACCGCCTTTGACATTGTACCGGAGGGATCCCTTTCCAACCGCCGCTTGTGGGCCAATCTGGAAGGTGTTCATCCCGATGGGATCTGTCTGGATGCCGAGGGGGCGGTCTGGGTAGCCGCCCCCAGTCCCGGTCTGGTCCTCCGTGTCCTTGAGGGCGGCAAGGTTACCGACCAGGTGCGGGTATCGACCAAACCCTTTGCCTGCATGTTAGGCGGACCGGAAGGCCGTGTTCTTTTTGTTTGCACGTCAGGTTCTTTTATTTCAGACGATGGTAGACCTCGGGCCGGTGGGCGGATGGAAATGGCCGAAGTCAAGGTCTCCGGTGCGGAATTTCAGTAGATGTAACCAATTGATGGACATGTAAAAAGTCACCAATACTCGCATTACGTCATTCCGGTTTTTACGAGGTTGTCAATCTTTTCTAATCTGATTTTTTATATTACTATCCAGCCGGTGGATATAAAAATTGGTCAGCTTTTCGGCTTCGGTTTGATTTCTAACGACTCTGGGAGTGAGGAGCAATACGATTTCAGATCGGTCGAAGGTATCATCCGTATATCCAAAAAGATATCCCAGAACAGGAATTTTACTTAAGAAGGGTAAACCCGCCCTGGTCCTGCCGGTCTTTTCCTGTATCAAGCCTCCGATAACGATCGTTTGTCCATCCTGAGCCACCATGTAGGTAGAGGCCTCTCTTTTGGTAATTACCGGATAGTCACTGTTGCCAATGCGTTTATAGACAAAGTCAGAAACCTCCTGGTTGATCTCCATTGAAACCAGACCACTGTCATTGATGGAAGGTTTTATTTTCAGGATCGTCCCGGTATCTTTATACTGGACCGTCTGGGTAGTGGTTTGACCCACCACATCGGTAACGATCGGGATCTGGTTCCCGATCTGAATCTTGGCCTCCCGATTGTCCGCGGCCATAATGTGGGGGGAGGCCAGGATATTGGTTTTCCCTTGTGAAGCCAGGGCTTGTAAATAGCTTCTGATAAGGCCGGTTTTATCAATGCCCAGGAAAGTAAAACCCGGTGCGGAGGGCGTTGTCGTGCTGGAGGCGGAAGGGATAAAACTTCCTGTTATATTGAAAAAACCCTGATCGGCTTTGGCTTTAATGGACCACTCCAACCCGAACTTTAATTCGTCGCTTAAGGTGATTTCTGCAATAAGCACCTCGATCATCACCTGTCTCGGGACGGTGTCAATTTTTTTAAGGGTTTCTAAAATCAAGGTGTAGTCTTCGGGGGTGGCCAGGATGACCAACGAATTGGTAACTTCGTCGGGGAAAATCTTGGTAATTTCCGAGACCAGGGATTCCCCGCCTGTTCCGGCTCCAATAGTGGTTTGGGTTTGGGGAGCGGCCGGAGACCCGGAAGCCGTGGCCGGTTTAGAGGTCGCTGTGTAGGTGGTGCCTGTGGTTGAGGCGGTCGCCTTGGCGGTTGGTTTTGCCCCAAGAAATATTTGTTGTAAAAGACTGGCCAGGTCCTTGGATTTGGCATTTTGAACCGGATAGACAAAGACCTGGGGTTTAATCTGCTTGAGTTGTTCACTGTCAAATATCTCGACCAGTTGAAGAAGGCGTTTTACATTGGCATCCGTATCCACCAGTATGAGATAATTTATTTTGGGCACATCTACGATAACGGCATTGGTGGAAAGAAAGGGGGTTAAGACCTTAACCATCTCGGAAGATGAGATAAATTTCATGGGGACCACTTGCAGTAATCCCAGACCTTTTAAGGATATTTTGTCCGGCTCCCTTCCAATCCCGACCGGGGCCGGTTCCCTGGCCATATCCCCGATGGGGACGATGCGATAAAGGCCCCCCTCCTCAATAATACCGATTCCATTCAACCGTAAAATAACCTCCATCAAAGTCAGAACATCTTCCCTGGCAACCGGGGCTACGGACCTGAAGTTGACCCGCCCTTTGACTTTCGGATCGATGATATAATTAAACTGCATGACCCCGCCAAAGATAGTTTGGATAACCGAGTAGACATCGGCGTCATCAAAATTAAAGCTGACCTCTCCTTTTTTAGTTAATTGCGGGCCTTGGGCTGATTGTGGACCCTCGGCCGGGAGACGGCGGCCCCTGAATCGCCTTTGATAGGTGCCGCTTTCAGGCGGGGCTCCAATGATGGTGCCGGACGGGGGGGCGGGTTGTTGTGGCTGCCCCGGCTGGGATTGGATCTGAGGAGCCGGTGCCGGGGGCGCTTGTGAGGGCGCTGGATCAGGCGGAGATGAGATTGTTGATTCCGGCTGGGCTGGTGAAACGGGTTGAGCAAATACCGATAAAGTCCCCAGGGGCATTAAGCCGATCAACAAGAGAATAATGAGGTAAGAGAGCCCATTTCCTTTTATTTCCAAAAGTATCTCCCCCCTCTTTCCATTAATCAACCCTGTGAAACCGATTGAATTATGATGGACTGTAAAAACTCGTCATTCCCGCGCAGGCGGGAATCCAGCCCACACATAACCAGTTAAAGATACTGGATTCCCGTCCCCCGATCAGGTCGAAGGCAAGCTTCACGGGAATGACATAATAGGCCGTTTTTCAACTTCTTACAAATGTGTCAATTAAAACTCATTATCAAATATAACAACAAACAATCAAAATTTCAATCAGTAAACAACCCGAAAAATAAAGGTCGGAAAAAATACGGTCTTTTTAAACCAAAAATGGGGTATTGGACCAATATCTTTTTTCCAGTAATTAGCGCTAAATTAGAACCCAAGATCGGAGATGCCTGCAGTCGATCGACCTTTTTAAGCGATAAAAAGGGGAGAGAGAGGATTTAAAGCTTTCAGGAATTCCGGAAGGAGGTGACGGGGAATTAGAACATTTTAACGAAGGACACCAGACTCGCAAACAGAAACCTTGGTAGGTCAGTTCAACAATTTTCATATTCGTTTCAGGACCAGGAGGTAAAAAGATGAATAAGATGAATAAGCGGAAAATAATATTGCTTATGGGTTTAATGTTGGCATTGGTTGCCCTTTCCGGGGTTAACCAGCCTCCCGCCCAGGCTGCCCTTGATGTCGGGGCCAATGGGTACTATGTCCCGGATTATTTCTTGACGCCCAACTGGGCAAACAGCCCGCCTTTAGCTAAATTTGTGGACTCACTGGCGCCTCTGGGGTGCGGGACCCCCAACAATCTCGGCCAGTGCATTCCGATCGCCGTTCCGGATACTTTCACCTATCCGGGGTCTGATTACTACGAAATCGAGCTGGTCGAATACCGGGAGCGTATGCATACCGGTTTACCGGCCCTCAACAACGCCAACAAGATGGCCGCCACTGCCGGCGGAACCAAACTGCGGGGATATCGTCAGACCAATACCATAGACCCTAATTTATTGACCCCCCATTATCTGGGGCCGATTATCGTGGCCAGCAAATACGATCCGGCCTATGCGCCCGGTGCAACCCTGCCCACCGGCGGTACGAACGGAAAACCGGTGCGTATCAAGTTTACCAACAGCCTGCCCACCGGAACCGCCGGCAATCTTTTTGTCCCGGTGGATACCACCATCATGGGATCGGGAGATTTTGAGATCAACTATGATCCGGCGACCAAGGCTACTATCCCTACGGCTACCGGCACCTTTGCCCAGAATCGGGCCACCCTACATCTCCATGGCGGCCGCACCCCCTGGATCAGCGACGGAACGGCCCACCAGTGGATCACCCCGGCCGGAGAAACCGCAGTCTATCCCAAAGGGGTCAGTGTATCTTATGTGCCTGATATGTGGTTCAACGCCGCCGGCAATACGATTGGTGCCTGTGCCGGCCAGTTGACCTGTGGTACCCCCGGTTCGACCAACAATCCCGGGGACGGATCGCAGACCTTTTACTACACCAACCAGCAGAGCGCCCGGTTATTGTTCTATCATGACCATGCCTGGGGGATCACCCGCCTTAATGTCTATATTGGTGAGGCCGCCGGATATGTCTTGCGGGATCCGGTGGAGATTGCCCTGAGAGACGGCGGAACCGTCAACGGCCGGACCTACACAGCCGGAACGATTCCTGCGGCTGAGATTCCCCTTATTATCCAGGACAAAACCTTTGTGAATGCCACTACTATCATGACAACGGACCCGACCTGGGCCTGGGGATCCAACCCCGCCAAGCCGGTTACTCTGACCCCGGTAACCGGCGACCTCTGGTGGCCCCATGTTTATATGCCGGCCCAGAATCCTTATAACCCTAATATGTCCGGGATCAATGACATGGGCCGTTGGCATTATGGTCCCTGGTTTTTCCCGTCCACGCCCATTTGCGGGTCCGGCCCGGATGCAGTGCCGCCATTTTGCATCAATAACGGCCCGGTCACCAATCCTTACTCCAACCCGGCCCATAGTAACTATAATGCCCTACAGCCGCCGGAAATGCCCGGTACGCCCAACCCATCCTGGGGGGCCGAGGCTTTTCTGGACACCATGATGGTCAATGGGACTGTTTACCCCACTTTGCCGGTATCGGCCCAGCCTTACCGTCTCCGCATCCTGAATGCCTCCCATGACCGCTTCCTTAACCTGCAACTCTACAAAGCCACCCCTATCGTCAGCGGTATCACCATTACTAATGGAGGCACCGGGTACACCTCCGCACCGGTTGTTACCATTACCGGTGCCGGCACCGGGGCCACTGCCAGGGCTACGGTAACAGGAGGAGCCGTTACGGCGGTCGATCTGCAGACCGTAGGCAGCGGTTATTCCGTAGCACCCACCGTAAGTTTTAGTGGAGGCGGCGGCACAGGGGCTGCTGCTACGGCCACGGTTTACACGAACCTGACCGAGGTCGGTATGGTCCCCGCGGCCTTGACCGGGGGCTTTCCGGATACCTGGCCGGCCGACGGCCGGGAGGGCGGTGTGCCTGATCCGGCTATGAGAGGCCCGGCCTTTCTGCAGATCGGTTCCGAAGGGGGCTTCCTGCCTGCCCCGGTAGTGCTGCCAAACCAGCCGGTGACCTGGAATCTCGACCCGACCATGTTCAACGTCGGGAACGTCCTCCAACAGAACCAAGGCGGCGGTACCCTTTTCCTGGGTCCGGCTGAACGGGCCGACGTTATTGTCGACTTCACCAATTTTGCCGGGTCAACTCTCATTCTGTATAACGACGCCCCAACGGCATTCCCGGCCCTGGACCCGCATTACGACTACTACACGGGCGCACCGGACCGGACCGATATCGGCGGTTACGTGGCCATTCCGCCGGGCGTCGGGCCCAATATCCGAACGGTTATGCAGATCACGGTAGCGGCCGGTGGCGGCACCACGGCTCCCGCGGATGACTACAATGCGGCCACCCTGACCGCCTTGCAAACAGCTTTTGCCACCGATGCGACGACCGACGGTGCTTTCGAGTCATCTCAGGAGCCGATTATCGTGGGACAGACAGCCTACAATACCACCTACAACACCACCTTCCCGGCCACCTGGCCGAACTGGGGGGTCTCTCGGATCTCGGACGGGGCCATCAGCTTCCAGAAGGTTGACGGAACCATAGTGAGTAATTTCAAAATGAAACCCAAAGCCATCCATGACGAGATGGGGGCCACCTTTGATGACTATGGACGGATGAGTGCCAAACTCGGGTTGGAACTGCCCTTCACCAATGCCGCCATCCAGAACTTCATCCTCCAGAATTTCGTGGATCCGGCCACTGAGATCGTCAACCCCAACCAGATCCAGATCTGGCGGATCACCCATAACGGTGTGGACACCCACCCCATCCACTTCCACCTCTTCGATGTCCAGGTCCTCAACCGGGTCGGCTGGGACGGCTTTATCCGTCTGCCCGATCCCAATGAGCTGGGCTGGAAAGACACGGTCCGGATGGCACCTCTGGAAGACACGATTGTCGCCTTGCGGCCGGTCGTTCCCATAGTGCCTTTCGCGCTGCCCAACAGCATCCGTCCTCTGAACCCGTCGACGACTCTGGGCTCGATGATGGGCTTCTCACAGATCGACACAACAAACGGCGCCGACCTGCAACCGCCTCAGGTCAATGAGTTGCGTAACTTCGGTCATGAGTATGTCTGGCATTGTCATATCCTGAGCCATGAAGAGAATGATATGATGCGGCCGGTGATTCTGAATATGGATGGTTTAATCTATGCCAACTACGGTGGAGGCGGCTTGTGGAAATTGGAACTGGGCACCTGGACCCTGCTTAATGATACGGCTCCGAACAACATGGTCGGCTCCGGATCATTATTGTATGGGGATTATGGAGCAGGCGGCCTTTGGCAATGGGACGGAAGGGTCTGGAGCCAGATTAATGACACTGCTCCAACGATTATGGCAGCCACGGATTCCCTGTTGTATGCCACCTTCAGCACTATTGGTGGCCTCTGGCGCTGGAATGGTACCGCCTGGAGTCAACTGCTTTCCCTTACTCCCACAGATATGGCGGCCGCAGACTCGATATTATATGCCAACCTCGGGGCTGATGGCCTCTTTCAATGGAATGGTGTTGCCTGGAGTCAAATTAATACGGTTGTGCCGACCAGCATGACGGCCGTAGGCTCGTTACTCTATGCAAATTACGGCGCTGGCGGTCTGTGGCAATGGAATGGGACAGCCTGGACTCAACTTAATACCAGTGGTCCGGACAGTATAGCGGCCACAGGTTCCATATTGTATGCGGATTATGGAGCAGTCGGTCTTTGGCAGTGGAACGGCACGGCCTGGAGTCAGGTTAATCCCGCATCTCCAGATAATATGACGGCTTCATCCGGTTCGCTGCTTTATGCCGGCTTTGGAGCAGCAGGTCTCTGGAAATGGGACGGTACAGCCTGGAGTGCTGTAAACCCCGCCGCTCCGACAAGTATGGTGATCGGTTATTAATGTGTATTTAAATCCTCACTTCTTCTGGAGGAAGGAGTGAGTCTGGAAATGCTGTTCAGCGGGGAGGGAGAAATCCCTCCCCGAGCCATTCCCTTTTTTTCCCTTACCCGATATTTGTTAGATGTCAAGGCGATGGCTTATGGACGATTCTGAGGACCTCGACCCTATGATGAAAAATGGTTAAAAAAAAGGGCCAAGATCATGTCATCCCCGATACAATTTTATAAAAAACCACTTATCGTTTCTTCTATCCTCCTTTTTTCCTTTTCCTTGATTGTAATCGCTCGAGACCAACACTATGGCGGTTATTCTCCTAATTGCGTTATTTGTAAAACAAAAAGTTCCATTGCCGGCCTTGAGAATTCTCTCATAATAACGTTTCATCCGGAGATTGCCTTTTATATAAAGCTTAATCCACTAAACCATTTCACCCCCCCGGTCTTGTCGACCTTTAATAATAAATCTCCTCCCATGAGATCGTCAGCACGTTAAAAAATAGTATCTGATAGGGTTTACAGATGATCAGGCGAAAGTGGATTTGAAGGTCTTTCGATCCGCTTTCAGCAAAAGCAAGGCCTCGTGCCGAAGTGACGACTGGTTTGTGCCTTTTTTCTCCACCTGTGCGATCCAGGCATAAGGGCGGAAAAGCACAAAAATCCAGGAAACCAAATACTACAGCGATATTTTTCCGTCATTCCCGAATGTCTTTATCGGGAATCCAGGTTTTCAAAAAACGGAAAGTATTGAACCATAAGAGGACGCTATCATGGAAACTTTTGACCGATTTAAGCTGTTTTTAATAATCGGAAGTATAGTACCGGCCAGGGCGGATTTCTTCCGAAGACTTTTCGCTGTTCAGGCAGGTTTCGGAGGAATCCGGGGAGGAGAAGGAAAATGGGTTCTGGCATGAAAAAAAGGGTTTTCGCCGGCTGGCTTGGGATCTCCCTATTGCCCGTCCTTTGCCTGGCTGCGGACAAAATGGAAGTTAAAAGCCAGGTCGATAAGATCAATTACAGTATCGGGTACCAGATCGGCAATGATTTTCAAAATCAGGGCTGGGAATTGAATGAGGAAATGATGCTGAGAGGTATTCGAGATGCCCTCAATCGGACCGATCCCTTAATACCGCCCGAAGAGATGAAGGCCACTTTAGTAAATCTGAAGAAAAAGCTTTCGGCCGATCAGCAGAGGAAGGCCAGAGAGGCCGACAAGACATTTCTGGCAGAAAACGCCGGGAAAGAAGGGGTCGTCATTCTGCCGAACGGCGTACAATACAAGGAGATAAAGGCCGGTACCGGAAAGCACCCCACTCTTGAGGACAAGGTGACTATTCGATACAAGGTCAGAAGGGCTGATGGGCGTAAGAGCCCCGGAGATCAGTCGGAAAGTGGACCGCTAACCTATCCGCTGAAGAAGGCCCTCCCAGGTTTGCAGGAGGCCTTGAAGTTGATGAAAGAAGGCTCCCGTTGGCAGATAGTCCTCCCACCGGGGCCCGCTTTGGGTACCAAAGGGGAAGCCCTGGAAAAGGCAGGAGTCATTATCTATGAGCTGGAGCTGATTTCCATCAGCCCCGGCAAGTGATAAGAGCGAACATCGTAACTGAATGGATACTTTTTACGAGTCCATTCATAATTATAAAAACATAAGAAGTATAAGGAGGTAGAAAAATGAAAAAGCATTTGTGGAAGGCAAAATTTTTATGCCTGGCCGGTTTGTTGATTATTGCCCATTTGATGGGGTCCATGGCATTTGCTGCGCCTCTTCCGGGCGGAACGCTGGACCCGACGACCATTCCAAAGTACGTTATACCCCTGGTCATACCCCCGGAACTGCCGAAAAGCGTTACCGGAGGTACCCCGGCGGCCGACTACAACATCGCCGTCCGCCAGTTCAAGCAGCAGATCCTCCCCGGCGGGTTGTGGGACCAGCTCAGCGGCCGGACCGATAACCTCCCGGCCACAACAGTCTGGAGCTATGGCCGGGCTGAGGACCCGGCGCCGAATATCCAAAGCCTTTTTCCCGCCCTGCCGGGCGGAGTCGCTCCAGCCCCTAATTCGTCATTCAACTTTCCGGCTTTTACCGTCGAAGCCACTTCGGGTGTTGCCACCAAGGTGCGCTGGATCAACGACCTCGTGGATTCGGCCACGGGAAATTTCCTCCCTCACCTGCTCCCGGTGGACCAGACCCTGCATTGGGCCAACCCCCCCACAGCGAACTGTGTTATGGGTAATCCCAACCGGACCGATTGTGAGACCGCAGTGGCGGCTCCCTACACCGGCCCGGTTCCAATAGTAACTCACGTCCATGGTGCCCACGTCCAGGGCCACAGTGACGGCTACCCGGAGGCCTGGTGGCTGCCGGCAGCCAACAACATCCCTGCCGGCTACTCCCTGCGCGGGTCGCTTTATGGCCAGGCGGACAATACCAATAACGTTGCCGGGTCGGCTTTCTTTACCTATGAAAACACCCAACCGGCTGCCACGATCTGGTATCACGACCATGCCCTGGGCATGACCCGCTTGAACGTCTATGCCGGTCCGGCCGGTTTCTGGCTCATCCGGGGGGGGGCAATGATACGGCCGCCGGTGTGCTTCCCGGCCCGGCCCCGTCCGGCGCGGGCGACCCGAACTTTAATGGGGCCTATCGGGCGACTATACGTGAGATACCGATCGCCATTCAGGACCGCTCCTTCAATGCCAACGGGTCCCTCTTTTATCCGCAGGATCGAACCTTCTTTGATGGTTTCACCGGGCCTTATATCGGTGGAGCCGGTACCCCGGCCGGTCCCTCGGACATCCCTGGTATATGGAATCCGGAGGCCTTCTTCAACACCATGGTGGTCAATGGTACCACCTGGCCGAAATTCGAGGTGGCCCCGGCCCGTTACCGGTTTCGTCTGTTGAACGGCTGTAATTCACGATTCTTGAACCTCACTATGTTTGTCGTGACTGGTCCGGGTCCCGATACCATTATGGGAACCGCCGATGACGTCCTCGGCGCAGAGGTCCCCTTTTACCAGATCGGGGCTGAACAGGGGTTTTTGCCCAAGGTGGTTATGATCACCAAAGGATTTGCTACACCCCTTCCCGGTAACGGGACCATTCCGACCCCGGTGGCCGGTCCTTCGACCGACCAGGGGTTGCTGATGGGTAACGCTGAACGGGCCGATGTCATCGTCGATTTCGGCGGTATGGCTAACGGTACCAGAATCCGTATTTTCAATACCGGTCCGGATGAACCCTTCGGGGGGTTCCCGGTGGGTCTCCCTGCCGATCCCGGTACCACCGGACAGGTTATGGATTTTATCGTAAACACCGCACTGCCGGCACAACCTACCGATACGAGCAGCACGGCACCGCAGAATCTCGTTCTCCCGGCAGCGGATAATCTGGGCGATGCTACAAAGACCAGGCAGTTGTCCCTCAATGAAATGATGTCCGACCAGGTCTGCGTGGAAATCAACGGCGTTACCGGCGCGATTGTCGGCACCCTTTTCAGCACCACTCCCGGGGACCAGAACTTCCAGGCCAACTGTGCGGCGGCTGTTGTGGCCCCGGGCAATGTGGCTGAGCCAATGGGTCCCCGTCAAGCACAACTCGGTTTGGTGACCACATCCGGGGGCAACCTGGTGGCCGTTCCCAAAATGTGGCGTGAGGCCATAACGGAGACCCCTTCTTTAAACAGCACGGAAGAATGGGAGATGTATAACGCGACGGCCGATGCCCACCCGATCCATTTGCATCTGGTGGCTTTCCAGGTGATCGAACGGGAAGACCTGGATGCAGCGGCCCTGGCGCTGGGAAATTTTGTTCCCACCGGTATCACTTATCCGCCGCTCCCGACCGAACTGGGCTACAAGGACACGGTAATCGCCTACCCCGGGCAGATCACCCGAATCAAGGCCAAGTTCGACATCGCCGGGCTATATGTCTGGCACTGTCATATCGTGGAACACGAAGATAATGAGATGATGAGGCCCTTTAAGGTCTATGACGACCGGCTTTATGCGAACTACACAGGTTACGGACTCTGGCAATGGAAGGATGGCGATGCCTGGAGTCAGTTGTCCGGGTTTAATCCGGTAAAAATGGTAGCTTCGGGTTCCTTTTTATATAGTGACTTTGGGGCGGCCGGCCTGTGGCAATGGAACGGTACAGCCTGGAGCCAGGTGAATTCTGTTTCTCCGACCAATATGGTGGCCTCAGGCACGTTTCTCTATGGTGACTTTGGAGCAGCAGGCTTATGGCAGTGGAACGGCACGGCCTGGAGTCTGTTGAACGGAGTTGTTCCGGCTAATATGGTGGCCTCGGGTTCGGTCTTATATGGTGATTTTGGGGCAGTGGGCTTGTGGAAATGGGACGGCACGGCCTGGAGTCAGTTGAGCGGAGTTGTTCCGGCCAATATGGTGGCCTCAGGTTCGGTCTTATATGGTGATTTTGGGGCAGTTGGCCTGTGGCAGTGGGATGATATGGCCATGGCCTGGAATCAAGCAAACGAGGTTGCTCCAACCAAAATGGTGGCCTTAGAAAAGGTTCTCTATTGTGACTTTGGGGCCAACGGACTCTGGGAATGGGACAGCATGGCCATGACCTGGAACCAGATCAATGCGGTCTCTCCGACAACTATGAAGACCTCAGGGTCACTCTTGTATGGGGATTTCGGCCTGGTTGGCTTGTGGCAATGGGACGGGATTACCTGGAGTCAGGTAACTGCCGTTCCTCCGACAAGTATGATAACCTCAGGCACACTCCTCTATGGTGACTTTGGGGCAGGCGGCCTCCGACAATGGGATGGCTCGGCCTGGAATCAGTTGGTTCCCATTTCTCCGGCCAGTATGGTCACAAACTTCTAAAACTGACGGCCTACTGGAGTACGCGAGGCATCGGGGAGGGAGAAATCCCTCCCCGATTTATTTCTCATCTTAAAAATACTGTTGAAAGCTATTAAAAATACGATCTTTACCTTATTTCTTATCATCAGAATTTTATCAATAATAATAAGAAACTTTATTTTCCGCTATTTGTTGGGAAACGCAGGTCTATAAGCAGTAACCCATATTTTTGAAAAAATACTTTTTAACCGGATCGGGTTCCGGGAATTACCGGATCCAAACCGATTCCCTGTTCTACAGGATATGACGGACTTAAAAAAAACCCTTTTCTTTATCCCCAGCCGCCTACTTATATTGGCCAGCGATGTCCTATTGGTCATCCTTTCTTTTTTCGGGGCCTATTTCCTTCGATTTGAATTTGAACTCTCTCCAAACGAATGGAAGGTCATTCTTCAGACGCTTCCCCTTGTATTGATAATTAAAATGGGGAGTTTCGTCTTTTTTCACCTTTATCAGGGCATGTGGCGCTATACCAGTTTATCGGACCTGTTTAGAGTCCTGAAGGCGGTCTTTCTGAGTTCTTTGACACTTTCTCTGACTATTTTTATGTTGAATCGGCTTGAGGGTTATCCAAGATCCATTTTTTTGATTGACGGCCTTCTCACCTTTTTAAGCATAGGCGGGGTACGGGTACTCATCCGACTTTATTTCTCCAAAAGGGCCTCTTATGATTCCCCCCTTTCCCCTAATAACCAAAAAAATAGGACTAAAAAGCTATTGATCATCGGGGCAGGTGATGCTGCCGAAAAAGTCCTAAGAGAGATCCGGGAAAACCATCAGGTCCAATTGATTCCTGTCGGCATGCTGGACGACGATTCAGGAAAGCAGGGAAAGACCATTCACGGCGTCCCGGTCCTGGGTAAAATAAGCCAGATCGAAAACCTTGGAGTCCCCTTTGATGAAATATTGATTTCCATCCCTTCGGCCAGAGCGGAGGAGATGAGGCGGATTGTGGCCCAATGTGAAAAAAGCGGCCGACGAATCAGAACACTGCCTAATATCGGTGAAATAATCGATGGAAAGGTATCCCTGCAGGCCATTCGGGAGGTGACCCTGGAAGATCTGTTGGGTCGGGAAGAGGTCCGTCTTGACCAGGACGGAATATTCAGGTATCTATGTAGAAAAAGGGTGTTGATTACCGGTGCCGGAGGCTCTATCGGGTCGGAATTGGTCCGTCAGGTGGCCAGGTTTAACCCCCTGGCGGTGGCCCTTTTAGAGATCAGTGAATTCAATTTATTTCGGATCGAGATGGAATGCCGCCAGCGGTATGCGCTTTCCCCAGAAAGTTTTTTTGTCGATATTCGAAACCGGGAAACCATCGACCGGGTTTTTCATGAATTTAAACCGGATGTCGTTTTTCATGCCGCCGCTTATAAGCATGTCCCAATTCAGGAGCTGCACCCCTGGGAAGCGATTGATAATAACATTCTGGGGACCCGTAATTTGATCGAAGCCTCTTTGGCTCATGGGGTAAAGCGGTTTGTCCAGGTCTCCACCGATAAGGCCGTTCGGCCGGCGAATGTCATGGGGGCCTCCAAAAGGGTGGCTGAAATGATGGTGGAATGCCGGAACGGCCATTCCTCAACCCGTTTTATGGCGGTTCGCTTCGGAAACGTCGTCGGCAGTTCGGGATCGGCCATCCCTATCTTCCAGGATCAAATAGCCCGGGGCGGCCCGGTGACGGTTACCCATCCGGAGATGACCCGTTTCTTTATGAGTATTCCGGAGGCCGCTCAATTGATTTTGCAGGCCGGGGCCATGGGCAAGGGCGGTGAAGTCTATGTCCTGGAGATGGGACGGCCCATACGTATCGTCGATCTGGTTAAAGATCTGATCCGTTTGCATGGAATGGAGCCCGGAAAAGATATCGCCATTCAATTCACCGGGTTAAGACCGGGCGAAAAACTTTATGAAGAGTTGATAACCGAAGGGGAGGGGATCGGCAGTACGGCTCATGAAAAGATTATGGTTCTTCAGGGAAGGCATTATGATATAGAGTGGATTAATCGCCAGGTTGACGAGCTTTTGGAAGTAGCCGGGACCTACGATGCGGAAGCGATCAAATTGAAATTAAAAGATATCGTGCCGGAGTATAAACCGCTATGGGGGAAAAGCTTAAAAATTCAAAAAGAGGAGGCAACAGAGAAGGAAGAGGTTTCCGGTCAAAGATATTTTCCTTCTGGTAAGTTACAACCTCTGCCCGGATTGAACTATCCGGGTTTGATCGATCCAGCGGTTGTTTCTAACTAAATCTTCATGCTCTTCTGGAACGTCTCGAATCTTGAAAATAGATTCAAGGTCCTATGTTTTATAACTGAAACTTGCATCTTGAAATTTTATTTTCGAATTAAATTATCAATAAGGAGAAATCATTACTTAAGTCTTGGATCCGATCCGTTTCAAGTGGCAGTTTATTGCATTGCGAGGCAATTAACTATATGAATCATCTAAAGAATCTTCGACTAACAAAAAAGTCATTTATATATCTGGCAGGGCTAAATGCTCTGTTAGCGCTGTTTACTTTGCTTTTGAATCAGGAATTTCAACCAATTCGTTTGATCGCTCTGGGTTCATTTACAATATTTATCCTCCTGCTATGGAATAAGTTTGATAATATCCTTTTTTTCACCAGAACTTTATTTCTGGGTGGCATAGGATATTTCCCGATGGTTGTTAAAATAATTTTAGGGCCTTATGCCTATTTTTCCGGTTATGAAAAAAGAACTCAAGAATTCGATGTCGTTGTATTGATGTATGTAGCCACATCACTTGCACTTCTTGGAAATGAAATTGGATTGTATCTTGGGGCAGGACAAAAAAAGAATAGTTTCCGACAATCTTTGACTTTTGAAATGTCGTTTTGGAAGATAATATTCATTTTCAGTATTCCAATAATACTATGGGCTTCATTAGTATCTATTAAATCTGCAGGGCAGTCTGTGTTAAGCGCAAGCTATGGATCGACAGTCGGTCAGGAATTTTATCTCGGAAACACTGTTGCGGTTGGGATCATCAGTTTGCTCGCAATGTGGGTTGCCATTTTAAAACACCATATAAAATTTGGCATGGTTATATTTGTTGTGTCGGCTCTTTTCTTTCTTGTCTATTCGCAGTTTTTAATGGGCTATCGCCAGGATGTCCTAACCCCCTTATTGGGCATGGCGATATGTTATGGATTGGTTAAAAATACGGCCTTTCAATTGAAGGCGAAAATATTTATCTGTATCTTCGTTTTATTGATCGTCTTTGAGATGTGGGGGCTTGCCAGGCAAACTTTCGCGGTGACGCGCATGAGTTTGACGGATATGGCTGTCATTGTTTTTACAAATACGTTTAACCCTGATATTGTTCAGTTTGGAACGGTTAGCCCGATTGCTACGACGTTTTCAAACATGGTCTGGTTAATTGAAACAAAAAGAATGGATTTTACCTGGGGACAGTCTTATTGGGAATTTATTTTGAGGACCCCACCTGCTTTTCTTTACCCTGAGCGTCCGGCTGACTATGCCTGGATATTTGGAGAATACGGTCTTCAGGCCGAAGGCGGTTTTTTCGAATTAGCAGAAGCTTATATGAACTTTGGCTTGCCTGGCGCATTCCTGATCCCTGCAATAATCTCTTTTCTTTTATCGAAGGCATTTTTCAATACCATGCGGAAACAAACCGTTTTCAGCTATTTTTTACTTTTTACATTCCTCGGGGTATTTTTCCGTGGAACTTGGTATCAGACTTTTGCTTTTTATAAATCTTTTTTGACCATTTTGGTTCTTTATACAATATTTCTGGTGGTTTATCAGAATATAGCCGGGGCACTGAGGAATTCCTACTCAATTTATAGACTAAGAATCAAGACTCAACCAAAAAAACAGACCATATAATGGTATAATGGAAGCCCTGATTATAAGGGGGGCGGTGCAATCAGTATTTTTGTTGTGACCCAGCGCGACGATCAATTCAGGGGAATGAATCATTGCAAAACATCTTGACCGTTTTCAGTTTAGATGAATCGAGCAGCAATTAAACCTCCAGGCTTTCTGTCCAAGGTTGGCGGTTGAAAAGCGGGATGTTATGCAATGGATCCCATTTCGATTCTTTTCACCCATTCATCGGCCAGTCGTGCATAAAGGTTAGTTCCCTGAAATATATCCCGGACCATTCTCGGGGCGTGTCTTGATGATACAATGTGCGCTATAACTTGTAACAGGCCTTGTAGCTTGTTTTCAGAAAAGTTGTAAATCTGCCTTATTTGAGCAAACTCTTGAAGTCTCTCGAAAAATCCATAGGCATCGAGTCGCAAAGAAAGCCATTGAACGAATCGATACCAATCACCTTCGCCTTGGCGGGATGGATCGGCGCTCCCTTTTGTTCTGATAAAATGACAGGTGACCGCCGCTGCTCCAGTGAGCATCTGGGTCATGCCTCTATTATCATGCGACATGTTGCGAGTGTGCCGGCGCAACATCACCAACGGTTTGTTTAGACATGCTATTTTCCCATTTCCAGCCAGACGCAACCACAAGTCCCAGTCTTCCGACTGAATAAACCTTGGATTGAAACCTCCAACACGTTTGACTTCTTCAGTACTATATAGGATCGAGGAGTGGGGAGGGAATGACTTTATCCGATGCAGTCTTTTTTTAAGGGCTGCATCGGTGGATGGATACCTGTGTCTTTTAAGAATGGATCCCGCACTGTCAATAGAAAAGGCATCTGAACCGAGCATGATTATATCTGATTCTTTTTCAACTGCAATTATCTGATTTTCCAATCGTTCGGGAAGTGCGATATCGTCTGAATCTAAAATAGCGATCCATTGCCCGCGTGCCAATTTAATGCCGGAATTACGGGCTAATGCCGGTCCCTTGTTTTCTTGTTGAGCACAGAAAACGATTCTCTGGTCTCTCGCAGCATAACTTTTGATGATTTCTGCCGTCTTGTCATTGGACGCATCGTCTACAATAATAAAATCGAAATCAGTCAGAGTTTGATGCAGAATGCTCTTGATCGCTTGGTCCAGGTATTCAGCAGCATTATAGCAGGCCATGACTATGGAGACTTTGGTTTTAAAAGACGTCTTGCCTCTTATAGATTCGGTCTTTATGAGATCGCCTTCTCTCATCGAAACCCCATCTTTCGATTGGCATCGCGCAGGTGGCGGCCATACTTATAGAACATATAGATCCACCGGACGGGACGCATTAGTGCATATCTCTTCCAGGAATATCCCTCGTATTGCTCCGGTTGATGTGCTTGTGGCAAAAGGATCGGATATCCCATTTTGAATATTTTTTTTCTAGCCCATCGGGTCGCCATGAAGCAAGAGGGACAAGGAGGGAAATTCACGACGAACAAATGATGCGATAAGGCGAATAAATCTAGTTTTCTTAAGTATTTTTTCAATGAGGCTCTTGTGTATCGATTGCAATGCATCCCGCGGGTAACGGCGTCATCTTCGGTTCCGTCAAAAGCAAGCAGTTTAAAACCCTCCTTTATGACATCATTGTTTGTACCAAAATGGGGCGTGTGAATCGCAAAAATGCCACGATAAGAAATTAGACCTTTCAAAGTGATAAGCAATTCGGTCAACTCAGAACGGGGGATGTGCTCGACAGAGTCGAACATGATGACGATATCAAAGAGATCACCCTGACCCTTTTGGAGACGCACCAAATAATCCCGTGCGAAGGGCAATGCATCTTCACAACGCAACTCGGCCTTGATGCCATGCCGTTTGAGAAATTCATTGGCGATGGCGATAGCATCTTCGGAGAAATCAACCCCCCAAACCCGGGCAGCCCCTTGTTCGTGCACATACTTAATCGCTTCTCCCCTTCCGCAACCGATATCAAGCACATGTTTATTCTTGAAATCTATGCGGGAGAGTATATCGCGATCAACCTCCCGAATAGAACCATTATAAAATTCATCGATTCCCGCGGCGCGAACCCGTGTTTCCTTGGTACAATGACCGGTTCTTATGTAGTATTCTTTAATATACTTTTCTTTTAGATACCCCACTGATACAACTCCTTCAAATTGACTGGTATATTATTCGCTAAGAATAAATCCGGTCCTTTCCAAGAAATAGTCAATATCTCTCAGTGCCAGTAAATTCTCTACTTCAAGTGAAGTATGATCTTTGGGTATTGGCCGTAAAAGTTTATCAGTTTTCTTGGGAGGAAAAAAAATAGAAAACCCTTTTTGGTTAAAAAGCTGGATAAGATCCTGCGAGTTGCGGCCATATCGTCGAAATTGCTCATTAAAAGACTCGAAATAGACACAATGGGTAATGGATAATGTTCTGTCAGAACCGCTCAAAACTTCATATTCGTACCCTTCAACATCAAGTTTCATAAGGTGAACTTCTCGAAGATCCATTGTGAGGTGATCCAATAATGTTTTTGGCACAATCACCCCTCCTTGGGCCGACAACACATGGCGGGTATCATCTTCAACATCTTCGGAAAAAAAGGCAGTTCCGATCTCGGCACCCAACGCGACTTGGTGAGTTTTTATATTGATCGCGTTGTTAACGGCTATATTTTCTTTCAGATAATGATGCGTTTGAGGATGGGCTTCCACCGAAAGGACAAAGCCGTCTTTACCGACCAGTCGGCTTGCAGTTAGAGTCAGCAAGCCAATATTTGCACCTGCATCAATGCAGATATCCCCATTTCTTAGAATACGCCGAAAAAGAGCTTGATCATCGATGTATTTATTGGGCTCCTCCCATAAATGGCTGGAAACGGCTGCAGGGTGAAAAATCAGGGTAATCGGTCCCACATGGATCCTGAAATAGGAAGAGATTCCCGACTTGCGAAGTAGGACCGAAGTGAGGTGGCGGAATTTCCTGAGCCTCCAGAGACGCTTTAAAAAAAAAGAAAGATTCGACATCGCTGTTCCCGGATTTGGTCTAATGGTTCTTGAATAGTTTCCAAATAAAGCCGCTTTCAACGGTAAACATTAAAAACCATGCGATGAGATATGAAACGGCCAAGCCAAATGCTCCCTTGTCAACCAGGAAAAAAGCTGCCGTCACCAAAGATAATCCCGCAAAGGCGGAAAAGAAAGTCTGTGCCCAAAGCCTGTTATGAGTCACCGCTATCCTGTGGTAGGGAATAAGGAGTGCAAAAAAGACGTTTGCACAGGAGAGAATGGCAAGCACGCTTCCCGCATTCGAGAAATTACGGCCAAAGGCACCCATGAGGTAATTTGATCCAAGACCAATCACCAGAGCGACCAGTAGAGCCGAACCACCTGACAATGCCACATTGAACACCGCGAATTCCCTGATAGATTGTGTGTCTTTTTTCCCAAACAAATTTCCAAATAGAGATTGAGAAGTGGACATCAACTGATTAGGTACAAATGCGATCATGGTGCCAAAAGAATATGCGGCCGCAAAGATACCCAATTGCGAGAAACCGTGAGGATGTCTGACTATGAAAAGTTTGGCTAGCCATTCAAAAGGGTAAAAGGCAATGCCAAGAAGTAAGCTGGGAACAATGGTTTGAAACATTTCAAAAAAGTGCTTCGTGTCTTTTCGATAATGCAATGGGATGTGGTTACGTTGACATCCTCTTACCATGGCCAGTTGTCTCATGGGAAAGCCAGCGGCGGAAGCCAGCACAGTCCCGCCAATCGCTCCCGGTACACCCCACAAAAAGGCCCCGATAGGAATAAACACCAAATTAAAGAACGCATCGAAAACCATTAGCCTCGAAACGGTTCTGAAAGCTTCGAGTCCACATAAGGTGCCAATTTGGATACCATAGATGGCATTTAACAGTAACAGGGCACTTCCGATAAGAATGGGAACGACGAGCGATGGCGATTTCATCGTTACTATGGCAATGGGCGATGCAAGCAAAGCACATACCAAGGTTCCAAATGTTCCGATGAAATAGGCCACTCTGATCAAGAAACTGAGTCTATCGCCTGCGACTTCTGGTTCTTTGTTACGATATTCCGCGACATATTTGGTCGCAAGTACTCCGAGACCAGATCCTGCCAGGACCCCAAACATAAGGATCGTGCTGCGCAGCAAATTGAACTCTCCAAATCCGCCTGCGTCAAGAATTCTGGCATTAAGTATGGAAGTCAGCAAAGCTGAAGCTTGAAGCGCTAATGTCCCGCAAAGTGACCAGAACGTTCCCTTTGCCATTCTGCCGCGCAAAGAATCGTCCGGCAAATGGGTATCCATAAGGTTCTTGAAGGTGTCTTTTATATGAAGGGGTTTCATTATTCATTGACTGCATGCAGCAATTTTTTGCTTCTGATAAAGACGAATAAGATCCGTTGCCAATCCGGCGATCCTCACCTTGGTATCCATCTCTACGACTAAAACCCGTCTGCCTTCTTTGATATGAAGTTTAGTTTTGGATAGGTAGAGTATAGAATAAGAAAAAAACAGGGTCAAGGGGAAACCGGCTTGTCCCCCTTCCTTTTTTAGAGTTGGTTTTAAAGTTTCTTTGCATTTAAGGCTATGCTCAATCCTGCTCCTTAGGGGTAGGTCCCGGTTTGGCCCGGTAAAGTCCCGTCAATGGCGGGATTATGGTGGACAACCCTGAAAAAAATTCCTGACACTGATCTTCAATAAGTGAAATCTCTTTAGTAGTTATCTAAAAGTTAAGGGGGCAAGAAAGGCCTGGGCGGAAGGAATTTTTAATTTTTCCCATTTGTTTTTAGTTTTTTTTCTTATCTTCAATGTAAAATTCAGGTAAGATGGAAAAAACCATAAAGATAGCGGAGAAGGCCAAGATTGCTGCCTTGGCTTTTTTCACTGATCAAATTGCCGATCGATATGCGGTCATATATAATCGGGCTCCGGCCAACCGGAAATCGAGGAGAAATAGATTCCATGTGCGGGATTATAGGCCTTTATAACCGACGTGAACCCATAGAACGGCTTTTATTTGAAAGAATGAGGGATGCCCTTATCCACCGCGGCCCCGACGATGCCGGAATATGGTGCTCATCTGACGGGACCATCGGACTGGGTCATAGACGTTTGGCGATTATCGATCTCTCTCCAGGCGGTAGACAACCTATGTCTGATCCCTCGGGGCGGCTGACCCTCGTTTTCAATGGTGAAATTTACAATTTCAGAGAACTGCGCCAGGAATTGAGGGCTAAGGGGCATGAATTTCAAACGCAAAGCGATACCGAAGTCCTGATGGAAGCCTATCGGGCCTGGGGCGAAGATTGTCTTTTACGTCTTAATGGAATGTTTTCCTTTTGTCTCTATGACAACCGGAAAAAATGCTTCTTCCTGGCCAGAGACCGGGCCGGGGAAAAGCCCTTATTTTATTATCATATTCCCGGAAAGTTCCTTTTTGCCTCCGAACTGAAGGCCTTGATGATCGACCCCACTTTTCCTCGATCCCTTGACCTGGAAGGATTGAATTATTATCTTATGTATGGTTATGTTCCCGGTGCTAAATCCATACTGAAGAATGTTTACAAGCTTCCTGCCGGCCATTGCATGACTTTTTATATAGAAGAAGATAACTTAACTATCCGGCCTTACTGGCGGCTGCCGGAACCAGAAGAGGGAAATCGAGCCTCCGCAGACGAACTTTCGAATGAATTGGAAATTCTTCTCGAAGATTCCATTCGGCACCAATTGATTGCCGATGTGCCTTTAGGTATTTTATTGAGCGGGGGGCTTGACTCGAGTATCGTCACTGCCATCGCCTCCCGCGTGTCTTCCAAAGCCGTCCAAACCTTTACTGTCGGTTTTCCTGGAAATGCAGAATATGATGAAACCCCCTATGCCCGCCTGGTGGCCTCCCATTTTGGTACGGATCATACGGAATTGGTTGCAGAGCCGCCAACGGTCGAACTTTTTTCCGACCTGGCCAGACAATATGACGAACCCCTGGCCGACTCCTCCATGATCCCGACTTATCTGGTTTCCCGGCTCATCCGGCAGCAAGCCTCAGTTGCCCTGGGCGGAGACGGCGGAGACGAACTTTTCGGGGGATATTTGCATTATCGCTGGATTCTGCTCCAGGAAAAGGCCCGTTTTTTTTTGCCCGGACCCGTAAGGAAGGTCTTAGGTGCCTTTGGAAAACGCCTGGTCCCCCTTGGTTTTCACGGCCGGACGTATATCATCGGGCTGGCTGGTGGCATCATGAACAGCGTGGCCCATGTCAATGTTTATTTTGATGACCACGTCAGGCAGCAACTCTTATCGCCCCTTGGCCACGAAATGAACGCCCTTTCCCACCTTCCCGAGACCTACCGGGCCGATCTGCCCGTTCCCGGAAACTCAGCGCTTCAAAAGGCCATGGCTATGGATTTCTCGACCTATCTTGCAGATGACATTCTGGTTAAGGTCGACCGGGCGAGCATGCTGGCTTCTTTGGAAATCAGGGCCCCTTTTTTGGATTATCGGATTATTGAATTCGCCTTTCGAAAGGTTCCGGATCATCTTCGCGTCCGGGGAAGGGAAAGGAAAATCCTTTTGCGTCATTTGGCCAAACGTCTTTTGCCATCTGCGTTAAATATCAATAGAAAACAGGGTTTTTCCATTCCTCTATCGCATTGGTTGAAGGGGGCCTGGGGGAAATACTTCGAGGAAATTCTCAAAGAACTTCCATCTGAATTATTTAATCGGCGGTTTGTCTCCGGCCTCATTAAAAGCCAACACCAGGGTTATGCAAACACTCATAGACTTTTTTCCCTGGTTATTTTTGAGTTATGGCGCCGCAACTATCAAATAGGCCTCCCATAAAGGGATTCTAAAACATTTGTCATGAAAGAATTTCTTTTAAATATACTATGCTGTCCCAATTGTGGGAGGGACCTTGACCTGCAAAAACCGAAAATAAAAAAAAAGGAAATCGAGGAAGGGGAACTCACCTGTATTGGGTGCGGAAGGAATTATCCGGTTACAAGATCCATACCACGGTTTGTTCCTTTGGAAAACTATGCCAGCAGTTTTGGATTTCAATGGAATCGATTTTTTAAAACTCAACTCGACAGTTATACCGGGACGCCCATCGCCCGGGAACGCTTTCGGATAAGAACTGAATGGCATCCTTCCGAGCTTGGGGGACAGATGGTGCTTGATGTCGGTTGTGGGGCGGGACGTTACGCGGAAGTCGCCTTATCTATGGGAGCACAGCTTGTGGCCGTCGATTATTCTTCTGCCGTCGAGGCTTGCTGGCAAAATCTTCAATCTAATCCTAATCTTAACGTCGTCCAGGCCGATATTTACAATTTGCCTTTCAAACCAGCTTCTTTTAAGTTTGTTTATTGCTTCGGGGTTCTCCAGCATACTCCAGAGGTGGGGAAAGCCTTTATGGCTTTGCCCACCCAACTTAGTAGTGGCGGCAGGTTGTCCGTAGATGTTTATCCTAAGCTGTTTCGTAATATTCTTTGGCCGAAGTACTGGCTTCGGCTTTTTACCAAAGGGATTCCGTCCGAACGTCTCTTCCCCTGGGTTCAATCCTTGGTTAAGGTTTTTTTTCCTCTAAGTATAGCTCTTGGCCGGATTCCCTTTATAGGCCCAAAACTTCGGTATGTCATCCCCGTTGTTAACTATGAAGGAGTATTACCCCTGACAATGGAGCAACTTAAGGAGTGGTTTGTTCTGGATACTTTTGACATGCTATCGCCTCTTCATGACCATCCCCAAACGGCACATACTTTGAGGAAGTGGTTTGAACAGGCGGGTCTACAGGAAATCCACATCTTCAGATCAGGGTTTCTTATAGGGCGCGGAATCAAACCTTAAGACTATTCATTGGATGCTCTTAGAACCGGGTTGGCCGCTTTGAGTTCATGGTTTTCCTGGTTTATGATCTCGCCCCCTTTGCGGTCTATGGAAAAACACAAAGATAGTGATGAACCTTTGGAGATTTTTTTTAGGTGAAGATATCAAGAACGGTCTATAAGATCAAAAAAGGAAAACAAGGTTAAATAGGAAATGAAATCAGCATTACGAATCCTTTTTACAGCTCCTGGGTATAAACCAGCCTATCGAATAGGAGGTCCAATTTTTTCGGTTTCTGCGTTGGCTGAGGCTCTGGTTCGGAAAGGACAAAGGGTGACGGTATTTGCGACGAACTGCAACATGTCTGAAGATCTGGATGTTCCTGTGGATTGTCCTCAATGGGTCGAAGGTGTTGAGGTTTGGTATTTTCGTCATAGGGAAATCATAAAAAAGATGTTTCCCTTCTTTCCCTACTTTTCCAAATCCATAGGATTTTTATACGCGCCGGCCATGGCAAACCAACTGAATCAAATCGTTCCTTCCATGAATCTGGTGCATACCCATCTCCCATTTATTTATCCGACTATAGCTGGGGCGCGTGCCGCTCATTTGCATCAAAAACCGCTTTTCTATCACCAAAGGGGTGTATTATGTCCTGATCATCTAACCTACCGGTCTTTCAAGAAAAAAATATATCTAAAACTAATTGAAGGTCCGATATTGAAAAAAGCGACCAGTCTTATCGCTTTGACCGAGTATGAATATGAGAGTTATCGCAAGTTAAAGGTTGATACTCAGTGTTATATTATCCCGAATGGTATAGAGTTGGATGAATATGAAGGTAATGATAAAGAGGCAATAGGATCTGAATTAGGGCTCGATGGAGATACTTTGGTTATTCTTTTTATGGCCAGATTACATCCAATGAAAGGGATAGAACAACTACTGGACGCTTTTATTAAAATTCAAAATGTAATTCTTAATGTCAGCTTAGTGGTTGCTGGTCCCGATGAATATGGAATGCTTCCACGATGGCAGGATAAAGTCCGGAGCGCTGGTCTGGAAAAGCGTATTCTGTTTCCGGGTACCCTTGCCGGAAAGATGAAAAACAAAATTCTTGCAAGAGCTGATTTATTCTGTCTGCCGTCGAATGCGGAGGGCTTTTCCATGGCAATTGTGGAAGCACTGGCCAGCGGTACCGCAGTAATGATTTCTCCCGGCTGTCACTTTCCTGAAGTTGAAACGGCAGGTGTTGGAAAGGTAGTTGAGGCTAAGCCCGAAGCCATGGCGGAAACCCTGATTGAACTCCTCAGAGATAAAAAACAATTGGAAGCGATGGGGCGGAAAGGACGGGATTTTGTAAGCCAAAAATTTTCCTGGGACACGATTGCAGACGACTTTATTGAAGTGTACCGGGAAGGGATAGCTCGATATGCTGGCTTGAAACGGTCATAAAGATTTAATGGAAGCTCCGTCCTTTTCTTAAAACCGGGGTTGTATTTGCTGGTAGATATTGATTGATTTATCCGACCTTTTAATGGCTGTTATGATATGTTGTTTGATTAATGGCAGGTAAGGCCGATATTTTTCTTCTCTGTTTTTGAACTTCAGATTAATTTCCTCCATTTTTCTCTCCCTAATTTTATTCAGAACGGCATATTGTTTCAGCCAACCCCCCTGCTTCATTCCTAAAAATCGTTGAGTAACTGAAGGTAATGCCCCTACCGCCAAAATACTGTTCTGGTATGCGCATTATACAGTCCTTGCCATATTTCCTAAATCCGCGACGTTGATTAAAATTAACTTAACAGTTTGGTAACCGTTTGGCCTTTTGAAAAACTGTCTTCACTCATAGAGATACAGGGGTCGAAGAGAATAAAAAATTGTTATGGAAATGAAAGTTTCGATCATAACAGTCGTCCTTAATAATAAAGATTGCATAGAGGATTGCATACGGAGTGTTTTGTCTCAAACCTACCCCAATATAGAATACGTTGTTGTTGACGGCGGATCGACCGACGGCACCCTTGATATAATTGCTCGTTATGATGGCCTCATAACAAAATGGATCAGCGAGCCGGACAAAGGTCTCTATGACGCCATGAACAAAGGTATCCGCATGGCTACGGGAGATATTGTGGGGATTCTCAATTCGGATGATTATTACGCTAATTCGAATATTATTGAGAAGGTCGTTCAAACCATGTCTGATCCATCGGTTGAGGCCTGTTATGGGGACCTGGTTTATATCGACCGCCATAACCCGGACAATATCGTTCGCTATTGGCAATCCAAACCCTTTGAAAGCGGGTTATTCAAAAGAGGTTGGGCACCGCCCCATCCCACCTTTTTTGTCCGGCGTTCAATTTTCGAGCGATTTGGCGCCTTCGACCTCCAGT